>DASSLJ010000096.1:0-2495 GCA_035689585.1 Candidatus Dormiibacterota bacterium | reverse complement strand
TCTCCCTCTCCCTCTCCCTCCTCCTCCTCCTCCTCCCAGCGGCGGCGACCTCACCGCACACACGTGCGCGAGCACCTGCGGCGGCGCAGCAACCCAAATCAAGCCCCTAGATGGTTGATTCCACGGTCTCAGGCGCAGTAGTTGGCGAGTGCGCGGCTTGGTCGGCCGAGTTGGTGGTTGAGGGTGACCGTGGCGGCGAGGCAGAGCAGGCGTTGCAGGACGCGCTCTCTGAGACCGGCGAGCGTTCGTGCGCCGTGACGCTCGAGCGTGAGGATGTCCTTGCAGGTCCAGAAGATGCTCTCGATGCGTTGGCGGATCGGCGCGAGGTGCGGTCCGTTGCCGGGCTCGTCCTTGCGGCGGGGTCTGAGTATCGTGGCGTCCAGATCCTGGACTTCGCGAGCGAATCTGGCTCCGGCGTATCCCTTGTCGCCGATCACGGTCTCGCCGCCGTGGCGCTGGCAGCGCGCCAGGAGCTTGATCGCGACCTCACGCTCGTCGGTCTTCGGGGACGCCAGCGTGAGCGCTCGTGGTGTCCCGTCGGGCGCGAATATCGCGTGCAGCCTGAACCCCCAGAAGTAGCGGGAGTGCGACGCCGACCAGCCATAGTCGGCGGCATCCCCGAGAGCGGAGCGCTTGACGGTCTCGCGGCTGCGAGCGCACTCCACCGGAGTGGAATCCACGAGCAGCACGCGGCTTTCAGCACCTGGGCTCATCTCGGCGAACACGCTCATCAGCCACTCCAACGTCTCGGCCAAGCGGCGACGGCGCTTGTGGTAGCCAGCCTGGCCGGGAATGTCGGGAAACAGGTGCGCGAGACGCTTGCCAGCGACCGCCAGGAACCTGCGGTCCGACGGTATTCCCATGATCGCCTGAGCGACGCAGAGCGTGACGACCTCCGCGTCTGTGATCCTCCGCCTGGCGTTCTTGGCCCGTTCGGGCAGGAGATCGTCAGCCGTCACGAAAACGGCAGTGAGCAGCAGGTCGAGGTCGGCGTCCATCGAGGCCCCCTTAGGTCGGCGATGCATAGAGCACCGCCGACTTCGACCCTGCTGCTCAAAAACCCTCGAAAACCACGATCCTCGCCGTGGAATCAATCATCTAGGTGGCAATCTGCTTGCCAAGCGGATCGAAGCGCCCCAACGGCTGGACGCAAGCCGTGTCCACCCGCACGTCAGCCTGGCCACGTCGTGGAGCGATTGGGCTAGCCAAGTCTCACGATTGGATGGCCGTCAGCGCCTCAAGCAGTCGCCGAACCCGTTCTTCCCGGCTCCCCAACGCCGAAGCCTCGGTCTTCCTACGGGGGCGGGGCGTTCGACTGCTTGCGAGGTGGTAGAGCAGAACGGAGGCGAACCGGGCTGCCGAGCCGCTTGTTCCGTTTGCCGGAGAGCCAGAAGTCCTATACGTAGTTCTCGACTGCCCCTACCACGACTCATGACCGTCACGATGGCGCCCACTACTGAGCACGACCCACAGCGCTCGTGACGTCAGGCGAACCCGGGCTAGTGTGCACCAAGGAACCCTCAAGCGCGGCCGACCCCGCCCGTGGCTGGGCTTGCAGCCCGACCGGCTCCAGGCCGGGTGCCAGCGTGGGGCCTGCCAACCATCAGACGACGAAGAGCGATGTCGGCAGATCACGCCCGAAGCTACACCAGCACATACCCTGGCGATCCGTACAAATCGGCGCGACGGTCCTGAGATGTTGTTGACGAGGGCGTTCTTGACGGAGCCCCAACAGACAGTCTCGCCGAGGAGCGCCTCAGCGGCCGCATGGATGTCCGTAGCTCGCATCGGCTCGGCTCGGTCGGCCAACACCTGCGCCACGGCGTCGACTACCCAGCCTGGACGATGAGGCCGTCGTCGCCGGCACAAGGTAGCTCGTGGCTGGCCACCGCTCGTCCGCAATTGAGCCAGCCTCTTCGCCAGGTGTGCCAAGCCTGACCCGACATCCTGAGCAGCGAGCGCGCCGACCAACTGCTCGGCCATCTTCTTGACGGCGCCGTCGAAATCATGGTTCGATTTGCGTCCGGCGGAGCCCATTTTTCCGGTCGGCAAACAATTAGGGTGTACCCGCACTGTTTGGCTCGGGCTCAGAGCTTGTCGATGGCGCTGTGTAGATCACGGCGGGTCGCAGAACGCGCGAGGAGCAAGCATCTTGGTTCGATCCGACCGCGAGCATCCACGCGGATTCCCTGCTCGCCCCGCCGGCCCAGGCGCGCGAGCGCGTAAACGAGCACGCGGCCGCTGTCAGCAGGGCGGCAACGAGCCAGCGCGAGGTAACCTCAAGGCCAGCGAGAAAGGCGGAAGATGCAAGCCCGAATCGACATAATCACGCTCGCCGTCGCCGATCTGCAGCGGGCGCTCGACTTCTACCGTGACGGCCTCGGGTTGGAGTCGCGCGGAATTGTCGGCACCGAGTTCGTCGGCGACGATGCCAACCCGGCCGGGGCTATTGCGATATTCGAGCTGCGGGACGGGCTGATCCTGTCGCTCTACCC
>DASSLJ010000095.1:0-6362 GCA_035689585.1 Candidatus Dormiibacterota bacterium | reverse complement strand
CGCTCGAGGAAGGTGCGGAGGACGCGGTTGAACTCATCGGGCCGCTCCGATTGCGGAGTGTGGCCTGCGCCTTTGATGACCGCGAGCTTGGACCGTTCGATCAATGTCACCGCGCGCTCCGCATGTGCGACCGGGAACAGTGGATCGTCCGCACCCCATATCAGCTGCACCGGAATTTTCAGCTCGTTGAGGCGCTGGCTGACGTCGTGATGACCGCCAAGCAGGGCGCGCGGGTGGATGAGCGATCGCACGGTCGAGAGGTACGCGTCGCCGAAGCCCTCGGCCGCGTACATCTCGCGCAGGTCCTCGAGATACTCGTCGTCCATCGCACGCTCCAGGTCGGTGCTCACTCCGGCGTAGCGACCAGCGATCCGGCGCACCGTGCTCGGCGATGCCCACCGTAGGGCGTCGCGCGCGAAGCGCATCGCCGCCTCGCCGACACGCGGAATGGTCACGAGGCCATACGCAAACTGCGACATTCGCACCTGCGGGCGCCCAAGACCGAGCGTGTTGACGAGCACGAGCTTGCGAACCAGCGCCGGGCTCTGGAGCGCGACCTCTAGGGCGACGCGGCCGCCAAGCGACGCGCCGACGACGGCCGCGGAGCGGATCCGGCGATCCTCCATGTAGCGCTGGATGAACCGCGCGAAGTACGGGATCGTGTACCGAACCCGCGGCTTGTCGGTCCGGCCGTAGCCGGGAAGGTCGGGTGCGAAGACGCGGTGTTCAGCAGCGAACTCTTCCAGGTTCAGCCGCCACTCCATGTAGCCCGACGAGCCAAGACCGTGAATGAAGATCACCGGGGAGCCGTGTCCCCCATGTGTGTGATGCGCCCGCAGCCGCCCGAGCTCGAGGAACTCCGAGTGCAGGTGCTTCGACTCGCGGCGGGCGATCACTGCTGCGGAAGGATACGGACGGGAGCGGCGAGTCCCTCTATCTCCTGGCCGCTGCGGAATGCATTTGTCTGACCGCCTTCGATCACGGTGACGGCGCCCGCGCCTGCAGCCGTCCATCGTCCGTCACGCCAGACCGCAGCCGTGCGCTCATCGATGCCGAGCAACATGACGCCCGGGAGCTCTCGCTGCGCCGATTCGATCCACTTGTGACCGAACGTGTCGTAGTGCGGCAGCACCGCCGTACTCGGTACGACCCCGAGCGCGTCCGTGGGCCGGCGGTTGAAGCGATTCGGCCAGCTCGCGCGGATCAGCGTGTGGCTGCAGAGCGCCATCGCGCCGGCCGAGGAGCCGGCCAGCGCGGCGCCACCCACCCAGGCGTCGAACATCGCGCTCCAGACGCGCGAGCCGGCCAGCACCTGGGCGACCAGGCCCGGATCACCGCCGACGAGATAGAAGAATCCACCGGCGTGCGCCCTGTCCGCGAGCTCCTTGGAGTTGGCGTCCGCGCGTTTCAGCACCGGCAACTCCTCGAGCGCCAGGCCGAACTTCGCGAACCACGCCGTCGCGGTGGCGACCGCCTTCTCCGGTCCCTGGCGGGCCGCCGCGGTTGGCACCACGTAGGCGCGCCCGGCGCCGGCGGCCGATGCCAGGATGCGGTCCTGCTCGTCATTGCCGGGATGGAACTCGTCGCCTCCGTTCAAAACGAGCAGTCCCGGCACGACCGTATGTTATGGCCGTGCCAAACGACTCCCCGGTTCGGGTCCGGATCGCGCCGAGTCCGACCGGGTTCGCGCATCTGGGCACCGCGAGCACCGCGCTGTACAACCTGCTTTTCGCGCGCCAGAACGGCGGAACGTTCGTGCTCCGCATCGATGACACCGATCTGGAGCGGAACCGGCCCGAGTACGAGCTGTTGATCGATGAGAGCCTGCGCTGGCTGTCTCTCGACTGGGACGAAGGGCCAATCCGGCAGTCGGAGCGGCTCGACATCTACAAGGAAGAGGCGGCGAAGCTGCTGGCCAGCGGCAAGGCATACCGCTGCTACTGCACAGCGGACGAGCTGGAGTCCGAGCGGCGCGAGGCGCAGGCGGCAAAACGGCCCTACAAGTACTCGCGCCGCTGCCTGACCAACCCGCCCGACGATCGGTCCGAGTTCGCCGTCCGGTTCCGCGTGCCCGGGGGCGACGTGACCTTCACCGACATGGTCCGCGGCGAGATGCGCTTCGATTCCGACCTGATCGGGGATTTCATCATCGTCAAGTCCGACGGATATCCGACCTATCAGTTCGCCAGTCCCGTCGATGACGCCCTGATGAAGATCACGCACGTCATTCGCGGCGAAGAGCACCTTTCGAATACGCCGTACCAGCTCATGCTGATCGACGCGCTCGGTTACGAGCGGCCGCAGGCGTTCGCGCACATGCCGCTGATCCTTGCGCCCGACGGATCGAAGCTGTCGAAGCGCAAGCATCCCGAGAGCAACCTCATGCTGTTCCGTGACCTCGGCTACCTGCCCGAGGCGCTGATCAACTACCTCGCGCTGCTCGGCTGGAATCCCGGCACCGAACAGGAGCTGTTCACGCTCCAGGACCTCGAGCGCGCGTTTTCTTTCGCGCGGGTGCAGCACGCGGGCGCTCGCTTCGACTGGGAGAAGCTGAACTGGCTCAACGGCGAGTACATCCGCCGGCTAAGCGTCGACGAGCTGACCGAACGGTTGAAGCCGTTCGTCCCACAAGTCGACGAGGACACGCTGCGACAAGCTGTGCCTGCCCTGCAGACGAGGATGCACAAGCTCGCGCAGGCGATCGACTATCTCGACTTTTTGTGGACGGATCCTGCGGTGCCGGCGCTAGACGGCGACGCCGCACAGCGCGTCAAGGGCGCGATCGAAGCCGTGCGCGATGTGGAGTGGCAGCCTGAGGCGATCGAGGCCGCGCTCGAGAAGGCCGTGGCGGATTCAGGTGTCGGCAAAGGCAAGTTCTACACGCCGCTTCGTGACGTGCTCACCGGAAAGAAGGTCGCGCTTCCAATCCATTACTGCTTCGGTCTGCTGCCAAAGCAAGTCGCGCTCGCGCGGCTCGAACGCGCAACGAGAGTGACCGCCTAGATGCTCCTCACGATCGTCATCGACCTCGACCCGAACATCGCTCGGCTCGGACCGATCCTCATCACCTGGCACGGGGTGTTCTCGGTGCTGGGCATCATCGCGGCGGCGCGCATCGGGTTCTGGTTGCTGCAGAAGGACATCCCGGACGTCCAGGGGACGGGCGACGGGCTCGCCTGGATGGTCGCGCTCGGCCTGATCGGCGCGCGTCTTCTTTATGTGTGGGAGAACTGGCGGATCTTCGCGCAGACGTCGTGGCTGCGCGTGTTTGCGTTGACCGAAGGCGGCATCAGCCAGTGGGGCGGCCTGTTCGGGGCGATGGTCGGCGTCTACGTCTGGTCCCGACGCGCGCACTACTCGTTCTGGAAGATCCTCGACGCAGGCGGAGCCGGGGCGATGATCGGTCTTGCGATCGGTCGCATCGGCGACATCATCAACGGCGAGCACCACGGCTCACCGACCAACCTGCCGTGGGGAGTCGAGTACGTCAACCAGTACACGCTCGGTCAGCCGGGCCAGGTCGTGCACCCGGAGGTTGCGTACGAGATGGTGCTCTGCCTTGCGATTCTCGGCGCGATTCTCCCGTTCCATCAGCGACTCAAGCAGCGACTGCCCGACGGCGTTCTCGGCCTGATGTACTTCGGCGCGTACGCGCTGGGACGGTTCTTCCTCAGCTACTTCCGGCTCGACACCCAGATCGTTTTTGGACTGCGTCAGGCGCAGATCGCATCGCTGCTGATGGTCGTGGTCGCCGTCATCGCAATACCGGTTCTCTTCCGGCTTGCTTCAAGACCCGCTGCGCCAGCGCTGGCGATTGCGGGTCATGACGGAAATACACATGAACTTCCTGATGAGACGTCAGAGCCGACTTCAGTTCGTCAATCCAGGAACGCAAGGAAGCGCCGCCGTAACGCCGCCGCAGGCGAAAGTAAGCAATCGAGCTGACCTCGACCCGAGGCGCTCGCGGCCACTTCTCTTCATCCGTGACGACGAGCGCGGACCCGTGCTCGCGCAGCACCTCGTACGTCTCGTCATCGAACCACGATGCGTGACGAAACTCCGCGGCGACCGGCCAGCGCAGGGCGCTCAAGAGCGCATCGAGCAAGTGCAGGTTCTTCTGTCTTGCCGGCGGGAACTGAAGCAGCACGGGACCTAGCTTCTCCGCAAGCGGCGCGATGCGCTCGCTGAAGATGCGCGCCAGGCCGACGCGGTCGAAGCTGTCCGCGGAGTAGGTCAGCCCGCGGTTGGCCTTCATGCAAAAGCGGAACCCTGGCGGCACCTGGCTCGCCCATTTCTGGAGCGTTGTTTCGGGCGGCGTGCGGTAGAAGCTGCCATTCAGCTCGACGCCGTTCAGCCGCTCGGCGTAGTAGGCGAGCATCTTCGCGCCCGACAGCGAAATTGGATAGAACTTGCCTTTCCAGTTCGCGTAGCTGAAGCCGGAGGTCCCCGCGTAGAGCATTTCAGTCGCGGCGCTCAACGGCGCTTCGCAGTGAACCAAATCGATTGGTGTTGCGGGCCGGATTCGCGCCACTAACCCCTTCCGGAGCTGACTGCGCCTGCCGCCCTGTGACTCGATGCAACGCCTTGGAGACCACTAGTCACGCGTGTCGCGGCCGGGCGAAGCCCGGCCGCCAGAAAGACGCATCTTTAGGCCGGAATTTTGCTGCGCATCACGCGCTCGTGCAGCTGGCCGCACGCTGCGTCGGCCTCGCGCCCTCTCGTGTCCCGCACCGTCACGTTGAGGCCCTCCGCCTCGACCATCTCGCGAAACGCGCGGATCGCCGCTCGATCGGGCGCCTGGTACGGCGTGTCATCGACGGGGTTGAAGGGAATCAGGTTCACATGCGCCAACTTGCCGCGCAGCAGCGCCCCGAGCTCGTGCGCGTCGCGCGCGGTGTCGTTGACGCCGGCAAGCATCACCCACTCGTAGCTGACTCGTCGCCCGGTTTTCTCCGCATACGCCTGAGCCGCAGCGACGAGATCTCGCACCGGATACTTGCGGTTGATCGGAACGAGCACATCACGCAGCTCATCACGCGCGGCGTGCAGCGATATCGCTAGCGTCACGGGAATCTTCTCCGCGGCGAACTGCTCGATGCGAGGGATCAGGCCGCTTGTCGAGACGACGATGCGGCGTGGGCTGATGCCGAGCAGGTCCGGATCGGCGAGCCGCCGCACCGATTCGACGACCGCGCGGTAGTTGGCCATCGGCTCGCCCATGCCCATGAACACGACGTGCGAGAGCCGGCGACTTTCGCCCGAGAGCAAGCGCTGCGCGTCGATCGCCTGCTCGACGATCTCGTGCGCTTTGAGGTTGCGACCGAACGGAAACTTTCCCGTCGCGCAGAACGGACATCCGATCGGGCATCCCGCCTGCGACGAGATGCACAGAGTCGTCCGGTCGGAGTAGCGCATGACGACCGCTTCGACCGAGTGACCACCTTCGAGCTCGTAAAGCGTCTTGGTGGTGAGACCGTGGTCCGCTTGCGAGACCGCGATAGCCCGCAACGATGTGATCGCGAAGTTTCCGCCGAGCGCCACGCGCAGTGACTTCGGCAGGTCGCGCATGTCGTCGAAGCCGTTGACTCCACGCGCAAGCCACGACCAGATCTGCTGCCGGCGGTACGCAGGCGCCCCTTGCTCCGCGAGCCATTGCTCGAGCTCGGTCGCGGACAGAGACAGGATTGGGAGTGTCACGCGCTACAGGTTACCGACGGGTTCGTAGACCTCCCCGCTCTCGCGCACGAGTCCATCGTCGACCAGCTTCTTCAGGTGAGCGCGGAGCGTCATCTCCGCGGCGGCGGCGAGCTTGTCGCCGAGCTCTCCGTAAACGCGATGCGTCAGCTCGGCAGCGGTGCCTGGACCCCGCCTTACCTCGCCGAGGATCTGAGCCTCACGTTCGAGCCGGTGACGGCGGTATTCGTCGATCTTCGCCATCGCGTTGGTCACTGGATCCCAGTGCCCGGGGAACAGCATGCGCGGCTCGAGCGCCGCGAGACGATCGAGTGACCGTAGGTACGCGGCGACGTCGCCTTCGGGATAGGTGACCATCGAGCTGCCCTGGCCGAGGATCAGGTCGCCGGTGAAGATCGCACGATCGTCCGCGAGCAGAAAGCAAAGGTGATCGGCGCTGTGGCCGGGCGTGTAGAGGGCGGTGACGCTGAGGTTGCCGGCGCGCACGACATCGCCACCGCCGAGCTCGGGATGGCGGCGAACCGACACGCCGTACGGACGTGCAAAGCGCTCCGCCAGGGGCAGGTGATCCGGATGCGCGTGAGTGACCAGGACGACGCCGACCGTCTTGCCCTGCAGGCGGCGCTCGAGGGCTTTGAGGTGGGAATCGTCGTCCGGTCCCGGATCGA
>DASSLJ010000094.1:0-2373 GCA_035689585.1 Candidatus Dormiibacterota bacterium | reverse complement strand
GCCTGCGTCGCGATCATCTGGCGGATCGGCGCGACAAGAGGCGGATAGCCGAGGTCTTTGCGAACGCGCGTCACTTCGACGAGCGCGTCATGCATGCGATCGGTAGCGTTGTGGGCGACCAGTTCTTTGGAGATGTCCTGGAGCATGAATCCCGGCATCTGGTAGCGGAGGATGCTCGCGTCGACGCGGTCGGCCAGCGGACTCAGGTGCTCGATATGCCGGCGCTTCAACTCCTCGACGTCGCGCTGCGCGTCCCACATCCGGTCGAGGTCGAGACCGGTCTCGTACTCGCCGCCGTGCAGCGCCGCGACGACACTTTCACCCGCGGGCTGCGATGCGCCCCATGCGAGGGGCGACATCGCCACGTCGAGGACCTCGGCGCCGGCCTCGACCGCGGCCATGTACGCCATCGGCGCCATGCCGCTCGAGCAGTGCGAATGCACGTCGATCGGGACCTTCACCGTGTGCTTGAGGGCTGTGACCAGCTCCCAAGTCGCTTGTGGGCTGAGCAGGCCAGACGTGTCCTTGACCACGATCTCGTGGCAGCCCATGTTGGCGAGCCCTTTGGCGAGCGAGCCCCAGAGCTCGAGGTTGTGCGCCGGCGAGATCGCGTAGCAGAGTGCGCCCTGCACACGCTTTTTCGCCTTGAGCGCGGCCGCGATCGACGACTCCATGTTGCGCAGGTCGTTCAGGGGGTCGAACACGCGGAACACATCGACGCCCGATTTCGCGGCGTGCTTGACGAAGAGCTCGACCACGTCGTCGGCGAAGTTGCGCTTGGAGACGAGGTTCTGACCGCGGATCAAGGCCTGGATCGGAGTGTTGGGCGTCGCCTTGTTGAGCTTGCGCAGAAACTCCCATGGATCCTCGTGCAGGACCAGCTGCGTTTCGAACGTCGCGCCTCCGAACGCCTCCATCGCCGCAAACCCGATCGAGTCCATCTCCGCCGCGATGGGGACGATCTCCTCCGTGCGGAGATAGCCGCCGAGGAGCGATTGCTGTGCGTCCCGGAATGTGGTGTCGACGAGCCGGACGCGAGCTTTCTTTTTCGCCACCTAGTGTCCCGACCCCGAGATCCGAAGCAGATTTCGCGCCATCGCCGGCCGGAGCCGAGGAGAGGGTGGCGCGAGGAGGATCGCAGCTGAAGCTGCGTGACGACGAAGCGCCGGGACCCTCGACAAAGGCTTAGGCGCCGCAGGCGCCCGGCCGTCTAGGGCGCGAAGCTGCGAGGAGCCTCGGGGGAGGGACACTAGACGGCGAGGGCCGCTCGCTTTTCGGCGTGCGTCGACTCGACCGACTTGTCCTCAAGCCCGATGATCCTCGCGGCGAGCCACGCCGCGTTCTTGGCGCCGGCCTCACCGATCGCGACGGTGGCGACTGGAATGCCGGCCGGCATCTGCACGATCGAGTAGAGCGAATCGACTCCGCCGAGGTGCTGTGACGGCACCGGCACGCCGATCACGGGGAGATCGGTCCACGCGGCGACCACGCCCGGGAGGTGCGCCGCGCCGCCCGCGGCGGCGATCACCACCTTGAGCCCGCGCTCGCGCGCCGTGCTCGCCCACTCCATCACGCCCCGCGGATTGCGATGCGCCGAGCAGACCTTCACCTCGTGCGTCAACCCAAGGTCGTCCAGGACTTTGACGCACGACTCCATCAGCGGTAGATCGGACTTGGAGCCGAGGATGACTCCCACCACTGGCTGCACTAAACCGCCTCCTCAGCTATATCGCTTCTAAAGAAAGCCCCCTCGAATCGTACCCGCCGAGCCCCCGCGAGGGCAGTCTCGCGGGCCTGTGCGACCGTATCGGCGATCGCGACCGACGTGGCCACGCGGCCGCCGTCAGTGACCAGCCCGATGCCGGGTTGGAATCGCGTCCCGGCGTGGAAGATCAGGACGCCGGGCGGCATCTCCGCCAGCCCACCGATGCGTAACCCGAGCTTCATCGCCGCGTCGTCGGGGTAACCACCGGACGCCACGACGACGCCGACGCAGGGCTGCGGGTTCCATCGCAGCTCGGGATGGTCGGCGACGCCGCCCTTGGCGGCGGCGAGCGCGAGCGCGACGAAGTCGCTCTGCAGACGTGGGAGGACGACCTGCGCCTCGGGATCGCCGAACCTCGCGTTGAACTCGAGAGTCTTGATGCCGTCTTCGGTGAGCATCAGCCCCGCGTAGAGAACCCCGCGAAACTCGTTGCCCGCCTCCTGCAGCGTGCGGACGGCGGGGCGCATGACGCGCTCGACCACCTCTGTCACCAGGGCGTCGTCGACCCCCCTCGGCGGTGAGTACGCGCCCATGCCGCCGGTGTTGGCTCCCCGGTCGCCGTCGAGGGCGCGCTTGTAATCGCGCGCGGGCGCGAGGGGGATCACGTC
>DASSLJ010000093.1:0-31896 GCA_035689585.1 Candidatus Dormiibacterota bacterium | reverse complement strand
CGCGGGAGGAATCGCGACGATCCTGCTCGGCACACATCTGCTGTCGAGGTCGGAAGCACGCCAGCTTCTGCGTACCAGCCATCAGACCGAGGCCAAGCTGCGCGAGCAGAAGAGCGTGCTCGACAACCTCATCGACCACGCGCCGCAAGGCGTCGCCTCGATCGGCGTCGATCGCCGGATCATCAACGCCAATCCGCGCCTCGCGTCGATGCTCCTCGTCCCCGAACCGATGCTCACCGGCGCGACCACGGACAGGTTCCTGCCGCCCGATTACGTCACTCGCGTTTTCCAGTCGTTTACGACGAAGAGTGCGGATGCGGCGGAGGTCTACGAGTCGGATTTTCAGGCCCAGCGCGCCGACGGCAGCCAGTTCTGGATGCACTGGAGCATCGCTCCGATCCGCAAGTCCGATGGTTCGATCGACCGCTTCATCGCGACTTTCGAAGACGTGACGGCCAAACGTGAGGCTGAAGAGCTTTCGGCCGCGAACCTCGCGCAGCTCGAGAAGCTGAATCGCTTGAAGAGCGAGTTCGTCTCGATGGTCAGTCATGAGTTCCGCACGGCACTCGTCGGCATCCAGGGTTTCAGCGAGCTGATTCGCGACCAGGACATCGAGGCGACCGAGATGAAGGTTCTCGCGAGTGAGATCTACAACGACTCGCAGCGACTCAACCGGATGATCACCGAGATGCTCGACTTCGATCGCCTGGAGGCCGGCAAGCTGCGCCTCGAGCTGAGACCACTGGACATCAACAGGCTGGTGGTGGAAGCCGTCGAGCATGCGGCCGTGACCACCAAGAAGCACGCCATCGCAACCCAGCTCGAGGCATCACTCCCTGACGTCGTCGGCGACGCCGACCGGCTGACTCAGGTGATGTCGAACCTGCTCAGCAACGCGATCAAATACTCTCCGAACGGTGGCGAGATCTGCGTCACCACGCGGCTCAACGGAGCGATGGTCGAGGTCGCGGTACGCGATCACGGCCGGGGCATTCCCCATGAGTTCGTCAGCCGCCTGTTCGGCAAGTACGAACGCTATGAGGACCAGCACGCCGGCAAGATCATCGGCACCGGTCTTGGCCTCGCGATCACTCGCCAGATCGTGGAGATGCACGGCGGGCGGATCACGGTCGAAAGCGTCGACGGCAAGGGTTCGGAGTTCCGGTTCACTCTGCCTGTGACGGCGACCGCCTCGGCTTTCACCAGGTCCGCGTGACTTTCTGAATCGCGCGCGGCCGGTCGGCGTCGTAACCCCGCGCGATCGCAACCTGGTGCGCAAGCAACTGCCCTAGCACCGCGAGCGGGATCGGCGTGAGCTCCTCCGGGAGACCTGACGTGTCGTAGAGATGCAGAACGGAGCATCCCTTCGCCTCGAGCCGCGCGCGAATCGAATCAAGGTCGGACGCCACCGGGCCGCCGCCGTCGACGATGACGAGCGGAAGGCCGGGCTCTGCGATCGCGATCGGGCCGTGCTCGAAGTCCGCGACCGACCAGGCCCGCGCGAGCAGATAGCTCGTCTCGCTGAGCTTCAAGGCGATCTCTTCGGCGGTCGAGAAGTTGAATCCTCGACCAAGCACGATCGCGCGCTGGCCCAGGAGCGGTGACACGAGGTGCGAGAGCTCGACCTCGCGCTCGAGGGCCCCGGCGATCGCGTCTGGCACCGCACGAAGCGCAGCCTCGAATTCGGGGTCGGGGTCGATGCCCTGCGAAAGCAACGCCAGCGCCAGCAGGCTTGCCGTGTAGGTCTTGGACGCGGGCACGCTGAGCTCGGGACCTGCGTCCATCGGGAGGACGAGCTCGGCGGCTTTGCCGAGCCTGGACGCAGGCTCGTTGGTGATGGCAAGGGTGATGCAGCCTTGCCTCCTCGCCTCCTCGACGACCGCGATCACGTCCGGCGATTCACCCGACTGCGAGATTCCGAGCACGCACTGTCCGTCGAGTCGGGGTGGCCGCGCGTAGTGTGTGAAAAGCGACGGCGTCGCCAGCGCAACGAGCGATCGGTTGCGAATGCCGAAGAGGTATTTCGCATACAGCGCCGCATTGTCCGAGCTGCCGCGCGCGGCGATGACGAAGCCGCGCGGCGCCGCGCCGCGGATCCGATCGCCGATCGCCCTCGCCGCATTGGTGCCGTACTCGAGCAGGCGCGTCGCCACGTCGACCTGCTCGGCAATCTCCTCGCGAAACCTGCTCATGAGTGCAGGAGCTCTTCCGCCAAGCGCACCGCGCCCTCGACCGGTGGCTGCTGCAGGCGCACACATTCACGGTCGAGCGCATCGCGCACCGTCTGTTCGAGCGCCCGTTGATGCAGCAACAGGCCGCCGGCGAGCACCACAGGGCCGTCGATGTTCAGGCGCTCGACCAGACGCGCGAGTTCGGCCCCGGCGCGACGCACGATGTCGCGCGCGCCCTCGTCCTGCGTCGCGGTGTCGAACACGACGGACGCGAGCTCGGCCCAGCGCATCGGCTCTCGCCGCGAATGCAGCTCGCGGACCATCTCCCGCGCGCCGCCGGTGTCGGTGGCGTTCAGCATCGCTTCGCCCAACGCGCCGATCGGGCTGCCCGCCTCCGCGCGAATCATCACGAGGCGCGCGGCTTCACGCGTGATCCAGACCCCGCTTCCCTCGTCGCCGAGCATCCATCCCCACCCGCCCCGCTGCATCTCGGTCCCATCGCGCGTGCGGCCGTACGCCACGGATCCCGTCCCCGCGATCAACGCCACGCCGGACTCGAGCCCGGCGGCCGCGAGTACGAGGCGAGCGTCGTGGACCACGCATACGCGCGAGCCGGGAAGCAGACGCTGGAGCAACGACTCCAGGCGCGCACGGCCATCGGGCACCTCTGCGCCCGCCGCTCCGGCGCAACAAGCTGCGGGCTGAACATGCCCCAGCTCGTGCAGCAGCCGCGACACCCTGTCATCGACGAGCCGGTCGTCGAGCGTCGCCACATTGGCTCCGGGCCCCTCCGCGTCGACGTCAGGGCTGGCACCGTTGCGGAACCGAGCGCGGCTCGACGAACCGCCTATGTCGAGGCCTAGGACTGCGCCCGAAATTTGACCTGCCCCCGGATCATCGTCAAACGAACCCGCGCATCCGCGTCGAGCACGACGAGGTCAGCGCACGCGCCGGCGGCGATGCGCCCCAACCGCTTTTCACCGAGCACGCGTGCCGGAACGGCTGACGCGAGCCCGATCGCCCGGTCGAAGCTCATCCCCGGAACTCGCGCCATGATCCGCACCAGGTCCGGCATCGTCGCCGCGCTGCCCGCGAGGGTGCCGTCCTCGAGACGAACGACGCGTCCGTCGCTCATGACCCGGCGCCCCGAGAGCTCGTAGGTGCCTGCGGGCGCGCCCGCGGCCGATGTTTGATCGGTTGTCAATGCGATGCGCGACAAACCCTTTACCCGAACCAGCTGCTCGCAGACCGCGGGATGCACGTGCTCGCCGTCGGCGATGAGGCCGGTGGTCACCGCGGCGTCGAGCATCAACGCGAGGGCGATGCCCGGACGGCGGTGGTGGACCGGCGGCATCGCGTTGTAGAGGTGCGTCGCAAAGCGCACGCCGGCGGCGATGGCTTTGCGTCCCTGTTCGAAGTCGGCTCCGGTGTGCCCGGCGGCGACGATGATGCCCGCCTGGCTCATGCGCTCGATCGCATCGAGCGCCCCGGGCAGCTCAGGCGCCAGCGTGACGAGCCGCGGCCGCGCGGCCAGCAGCGCCTCGACCTTCTCGGGCGTCGGCTCGGACAGGTGGCTACGAAGATGCGCGCCGCGGAACGAAGGGTTGAGGAATGGCCCTTCGACGTGCGCGCCGAGCACCCTCGCGCCGTTCGCCTCCGCCGCCGCTCCGACCGCCGCCACGAACGCCGCGCCGACCTCGACAGGCGCTGAGATCAGCGTCGGCAAGAACGCGGTGACGCCGGTCGACGGAAGTGCCTCCGAAACCCGCGCGATCGCGTCGGCTCCGGCGGCGGCGTCATGACCGCAGAAGCCGTTGACCTGGAGGTCGATGAAGCCGGGCGCAATCGTCTCGCCCGGCCCGGCGACGATCTCCTCGTCCGCCCTCTGCGGTGGCCGTCCTCGTCCGACCCATGTGATCACATCACCGTCGATGAGGATGCCCTCGACGGATTCGGCACCGTAACGGCGGCCGCGCATCAATGTCCTCATGCGCGCCGCTCCGCGGCGAGCACACCCTCGACGTTGCCGCCCGCTTCGTCCAGACGTCGCCGCGCCTCCTCGAGCGAGACGCCGGCTAGGTCGGCGACGATTCGCGCCGCGCGCTCGCGCAACTTCTGGTTGGCGGCGACGACGCCGACCATCCGTCCGCGCCTCGTTCGTCCAAGCCGGGTGAAGGCTGCGGTGCTGAGCATGTTCAGGACGAGCTTCTGTACCGTCCCCGCCTTCAGTCTCGTGGATCCCGCTATGACCTCCGGGCCGGTGTCGATCTCGATCGCGACGTGCGCAAGCGACGCCAGCTGCGACCCCGGCCGGCAGGTGACCGCGATGCGAAACGCGCCGTCGTCGCCTGCGCGCCGCAGCCCAGCAAGGACGAATGGGGTGTGACCGCTCGCGCTGATCCCGACCGCGACGTCTTTGCTCGTGAGATGCGCCTCTTTCGCCATGCGCACGCCAAGCTGCCGGTCGTCTTCCTCGCCAGGCTCCGTGACGACATGCGCCTCGACCGTACCCGCGGCAACACCGAACGTGGCGGGACATTCCGCGGCGTCGAGCGCTGCGATCAGCCCGCTCGTGCCCGCGCCGAAGTAGTGCAGATGTCCTCCCGCGCGAAGCCGTTCGGCAATCGCGTCAACCGCCTTGGCAATGTTCTTCAGCTGCCCGCGCACGGCATCGACCGCCCTCGCGTCCTCGGCGTTCATGAGACTCACGAGCTCGAGGGTCGACATCGCGTCGAGGTCGTCGGCGCGGGGATGGACCTTCTCGCTCATGGCCTCATCGCCTCGGCCGCCGCCTGAGCGCACACGCGCGCCGAGCCGTGCGTGGCGATGTAGTTGGCCGCCCGGCTCGGGCGGCATACCGGCACGCCCATCTCGACCACGATCGCGTCGGGACGCGTCGCCAGCGCCACCTCGACCGCCCGAAGATGCTGTGGATTGCGGTGGAGGTCGCGCACGACGAGCACCATGCTCTTGCCGTCATCGCGAACGCGAACGCCGCGATCGGTCAGCGCGGCCGCCATCCCCCAAGAGATGTCACCCGCTGCGATCGAGGGCTCGGTGTCGAAGCGGATCACGACTGCATCGTCTCGCACCTTGACGTCGCCAAAGACGGATAACGCGCGCCGTGCGGCCACGAGGCCGGCTTCGCGATTGGTGCGGCCCGTCGCCCGGTGTTCGGCCCGCCAGGCGGCCAGAGCGTCCACGCGACGGGCGGCCTCGGCCGTCCGCTCATCGCTTACGCCGGCGGAAAGCACTCCAACGATCTCGTCGACGATCTCCGGGCCCGCCGGTCCGCCGCCGATGCACAGGGCGTCGCATCCCGCGTTCACGGCCAGCAGCGCGGCGGTCGGGATGCCGCGCTCGCCGCTGATCCCGCGCATGTCGAGACCATCGCTGATGGCGACGCCCCCGAAGCCGAGCTCTCCGCGCAGCACGCCGGTCATCACTCTGCGGCTGATCGTCGCCGGCGCATCGTCGAATTGCGGCGCGACGATGTGCGCGCTCATCACCGCCTGCACGCCGGCCGCGATCGCAACTTCGAAGGGACGGAGCTCGGGTGCGCCGACC
This sequence comes from Candidatus Dormiibacterota bacterium, assembly GCA_035689585.1. Taxonomy (GTDB): domain Bacteria; phylum Chloroflexota; class Dormibacteria; order Dormibacterales; family Dormibacteraceae; genus 40CM-4-65-16. The sequence goes on along the minus strand of DASSLJ010000093.1, from coordinate 26,158 downwards.
GGAAGGTCGAGATGCGAATCGACCGAGGTCGCGCCATGACCCGGAAAGTGTTTGGCGCATGCAGCGACCCCAGTGCGCTGGTGACCTCTCACCCACGCCGCGGTGTGCTCAGCGGCCCGCGCGGCGTCCGAACCGAATGACCGGACTCCGATCACAGGGTTGCGGGGATCGCTGTTCACGTCGGCAACCGGCGCGAGGTTGAGGTCGATCTCCACTGCGGCCAGCTCGGCTCCTATCGCGTACGCAACCTGCTCGGTCAGTGAAGGATCGCCTGCCGCGCCCAGCGCCAGGTTCCCGGGATACGAGCTACCCGTCCTGGCTTCGAGCCGCGTGACGTCGCCGCCTTCTTCGTCGATCGCGACAACCAGCTCCGGCCGTTCCGCATGCAGTGACGAAACCAGGGCGCGCAGCTGGTCGCGGTCGACGATGTTGCGACCGAACAACACGACTCCGCCCAGCCCTTCACTCGCGGCGCGCCGCAGCCAGTCGGGAGCGGTCGTGCCTTCGAAGCCGGGCATCACGCACCGCAGCGCCAGGTTCATCCCTTGACCGACCCGGCGGTGAGCCCGCCCACCAGGTAGCGCTGGAGAAGTAGGAAGAACACGACGACCGGCAATCCCGTGATGGTCGCCCCCGCCATCAGCGGGCCCCACTGCGGACCGTGATTGGTCGTGAACGACGCGAGCCAGACCGTGATGGTCTGATTGCTCGGGCTCGAGAGAAGGACGTAGGCGATGATGTACTCGTTCCACGCCTGGATGCAGCTGAAGATCGCCGTGGCGACGAGACCCGGTGCGACCAGCGGGAACGTGATCCGCCAGAACGCGCCGAATCTCGACGAGCCGTCGATCATCGCGGACTCCTCGAGCTCGAGGGGGATGTTGGCGACGAAGCCGCGCAGCGTCCAGATCATGAAGGGCAGCACCGCGGCTAGGTAAACCGCGATCACGCCCGGCAGCGCGTCGACCAGGCCCACGTTGTCGAGCGTGAGGTACAGCGGGATGATGAGCGCGTTCAGCGGCACCATCTGGACCCCGATGATCATCACGAGATACGTGGTCCGTCCCCGGAAACCGAACCGCGCCGCGCCCACCGCGGCGAGGAACCCGACCGCGAGCGCGAGCACGAGCATGACGCCGACGATGGTCAGGCTGTTCCTTACGTCGTCGAGAAAGAAAGGACGAGCGATCGCGTCCTGGAAGTTCTGGAGCGTGATCGGCGATGGAAACCACGTCGGCGTGAGTGTGAGGATCTCGCGACCCGGCTTGAACGCGGTCGCGACCATCCAGTAGATCGGAAACAGCATCAGCGCGGCGATCGCCAGGCCTAGAGCGTCGAAGAGCAGCTGTCTCGAGCGGTGCCACAAGCCGGCGAACGAAATCGCGCCCGTCGCGCTCTTGGTGCGTGAGACCTGGACGCCCTGCGCGGCGCGCGGAATGATCATGCGATCTCTGCCACACGTACGGTCTCGCGCACGTAGAAGAGCGTGACCACGATGAGGATCAGCACCATCAGGACCGCGATGGCGGCGCCGAGCCCGTACTGCGTGACGCCGAACGATTCGCGGTAGGAGTAGATGGCGATGGTGAAGTAGTCGGCGCTGGGTCTCTCGTTGAGGAGCACGTACGGCTGGTTGAAGACGCCGAAGTCCCAGATCGTGGAGAGGCAGATCACGATGAGGAACAGCGGCTTGAGCATCGGAGCGGTTACGTGCCAGAAGCGCTGCCAGGGCCCCGCGCCATCGACGTGCGCGGCATCGACGATGTCCGCCGGCACCTGCAGCAGGCCTGCAAACAAAGTGATCGTGACGAATGGGATCGCGCCCCAAACCACGATCACCATCACGACTGACCATCCCTGGAGAGGGTTGTCGAACCAGTTGTGATGGATGAAATTGCCGAGGTGCAGCTGCGTGAGGACATAGTTGATGACGCCGAACTCGTAGTCGAACATCCACTGCCAGATGTCCACGCTGACGATCACGGGCGTGGCCCACACGAATACGAGCGCGCTCATCAACGTCACCCGCACGAGCCGGCGCACGCGCTGCAAAAGCATCGCGATCAGCGTGCTCAGCGCAACCGTCAGGGCGACGCACGCGAACGTGAACAGCAGCGAGCGGAAGAGCACCTGGTGAAAAAGGGGATCGGCCAGGATGGTCCGATAGTTGTTGAGCCCGACCCACTCACCTTGGTGGTTGATGAGCTCCTTCAAGCCGTAGTGCTGGAAGGAGATCCACACGAGCCAGGCGAGAGGGACGGCGAGGATCCCGCCGATGACGGCGATGCCAGGCGCGATCAGCGCGTACGGCAGAAGCCTCGAGCGCTGCTGAATACGGGTCGGGGCTGGTTCCAGCTCGGGCGTCGCAATTGCCGTCGCCATCGAACCAGCCCCCTTTGTTTCCTAGTTAGTCCGTTCCGGGGTTAGCCGCCGCCGTTGAGGATCGACGTGATCTTCGTGCTGGCGGCCGCCGTGGCGTCAGGGATTGCCTGCTGCCCGGTGAATATCTTGACCAGCATGTCGGGAATCACGTTTGCGTTCTCGACGTTCGCCCAGTTCTCCGAGTTGGGCACGAACTTGCTGTTCTTGGCCGCGTTGTAGAAGACCGCGTTCAGGCCCTGCCCGAGGCCGAGCAGGCTTGTCGTATTCGGGATTACTCCGCCGACCGTCGCCATCTGGCTCATGTTCTTCTGGTCGGTGAAGGTCTGGATCCAGGCGTTGGCGAGATCGCGGTGCGCGCTCTTGGCCGCGACGCCCAGGTCCGAGCCGCCGAGGAACACCGGTGCCTGCTGGCCCGCGTTGTGGCTCGGGATCGGGAACGCGCCGAGCTTGGTCGCGAGCGCCGGGTTGCCGGCCTTCGGGTCGGTGATGACTCCGACCTCCCAGCCGTTCGCGATGATCATCGCGATGTGGCCCTGCGCGAAGGCTGCGTCCTGCTTGGCCTCATCACCTGTCTTGTCGGCGCGCGAGAGCTTGCTGACGAGATTGGCCAGCGTGGTCAGGCCCTGCTGCGAGCTCGAGGAGTTGAGCGTGCCCTGCCACTTGCCGCCCGACTGTGTGGCGATGTCGCCGCCGAAGTCCCACACGAAAGGAAGCGCTGCGTACCAGTACTTGCCCGGGAAGTAGAGCGCGGAGAAGTTCGGGTCCGAGCTGTTGGCGGTCATCAGCTTCTGCCCGTCCGCAAGCAGCTGGTCCATGCTCGTCGGCGGCGCCGTGATGCCGGCCGCAGCGAACAGGTCGGTGCGGTAGATGATGGCGCGGCTGCCTGCGTAGTACGGAACGCAGTAGAGCTTGCCGTTGACGGTGCACGAGTCGGTCAGGGACTGAAGCCACGTGCTCGAGTTGTCGAAGGACGATTTCTTTCCGCTGATGTCCTCGAGCGCCCCGGCCGCGGCGTACTTGGCCACCAACGTGTTGCCGAGCTCGACGACGTCGGGCGGCGCGCTCCCGGCGAACGCGGTGTCGAGCTTGGTACCGATGTCACCCCACTGCTGAAGTTCGACGTTGACGGTGACGTTCGGATACTTGGCCTTGAAGTCGGCGTTCACGCCGTCGACCACCGACTGCGGCGCGCTGCCGTTCATCAGCCAGATCGTCAACGTCCCGGTTTCGTTGGCCGGGTTGTTGTTGTTGCCGCTGGAGGAATTCCCGCCACACGCGGCCGCAAGCAACGCGACCCCGACCCCTATGACGCCCAACCATGTTTTCCTCAAGTTCATCTCTCCTCGGTGGTTTCCCCCTATCGATTCGAATGCGGCGCCGCTGCGCCCCGGTTGTGGTCGCCTTCCTGTGCCTTTGCCACGGCGGTCGCGCCGCGAAGGACGCCGGCCGAGCGCCCGTTGCGGCTTCGCTGTGGGACGAGGTCGGCGACCAGGCGATAGCGGTCGCCGCGATAGATGGAGCGGACGAACTCGACGATCCGCCCTGACTCGGAGATCGTCGTCCGCTCGAAAAGAAATGCAGGGGTGTGCAGGGGGACGCCGAGCACCTCGGACTCCTCCTCGCTCGTCACCGTCGGCTCGATGGACTGCGTGCCGCTCGCGATCGTGATGCCGTAGCGCTCGCGCAGCAGCTCGTAGAAGGAATGGTCCTCGAAGTCGGCACGCGTGAGTCCCGGGACGAGCGCCTCGGGAACGTGCAGGACCTCCATCGCCATCGGCTTGCCGTCGGCGAGGCGCAGGCGCTTTACCCGGACAAGCCTCGCCTCCGGCGAGACTTCGAGTCGGTGCGCAAGCCGCGCGCCAGCGACGGTCGTGGTCAGCTCGAGCGTGCGGCTGCCGGGCGTCATGCCGCGGCGCCGCATGTCGTCGCTGAACGACGTCAGCGTGAGCGGTTGGGCGATCTTGGGCTCGGTCACATAGGTGCCGCTGCCGTGGCGCCGATCGAGGTAGCCGTCGCGGACGAGCTCGTCGAGCGCCGCGCGAAGGGTCAGCCGGGAGACGCCGAGCTCCACCGCCAGCTGGCGCTCGGCCGGGATCGGCTCCCCGACCACCAGTGCCTCGATCAGGTCAAGCACGCGGTCGCGCGTCTCCTCCTGCTTACTCAAAGTGGTACTGCCCTCCCACCCGTCGCATGCTGGTATCTAAGCACACATCGCCCAAGTGGTCAATACCACTTTCCGTAACCCGTTCGCGAGCGGCGACCGGCACATATATAGAAGGACGGGCGCACGGTGGGCTCGCAGGTAGGCGCACCCGCAGCGCGGTTTACAGATTGGGGCCCTGGCGGGCGAAATTCACCTACCTGGAGGTTGCGGTATGCATCTGATCGGTTTTCTGATCCTGGGAGCCATCGTCGGCTGGTTAGCCGGAAAGGTCATGAGCGGCCACGGCTACGGCGTGATCTGGGACATCGTGCTCGGCATCGTTGGATCCTTCGTCGGCGGCTTCGTCTTCTCGCTGATCTTTGGCACGGCTCCGTCCGGCCTGATCATCTCGTTCATCGTCGCGTTCATCGGCGCATGCGTCCTGGTCGCGATCCTGCACATGGTTCGCCGGGAGCCGATTCGAACCTGAAAATCGAGTTCTTTTCGAGCGAAATACGTTGGGCGGTAACCGCCCGCACTGGTTTGTTTCTTGGGTAGAGCAAATCTCAGCAGGGAGGTGGTTACAGAATGCTGGTTGCCCTGATCGTATTGGTCCTGCTCCTCCTGATCTTTGGAGGCGGAGGATTGCTGTCGTCGGCATTGAACTTCCTGTGGATCATCCTGGTAATCGGATTGATCCTCTGGGTACTCGGGTTCTTCCTTCGCAGCGCCGAAGGCGGCGGTCGCTGGTACCGCTGGTAATCGCCGACTAGTAGAAGAGCGCCGTCCTCCGGGGCGGCGCTCTTTTCGTATCCGCCGCTGTACGAATAGACTCATCCGAGCGATGGCCGTGACCGCCGGATGGACCACGTATCAGCTGCGCCGGCAGATGATCGCGATCGGTGAGGACTTCTGGATCGCGAACGCCCAGGGCGAGAACGTGTACAAGCTGGACGGCAAGGTGCTGACGCTGACGCAGACCTTCGCCCTGCAGGATGCGAGCGGGAACGAGCTCGCACGGATGCGCGCCGAGATGTTGACGCTGCGGCGGACCATGGACATCGAAAGGGGCGGCCAGGTCGTGGCCGTCGTCAAGAAGGCTTTCATCAACGTCCTCGGACAGAGCTTCAGCGTCGACATCTCCGGCGACGGCGAGCTTCAGGCGCACGGTGACATCCTCAACCACGAGTTCCAGATCTCCGGCCCATCGGGCGTCGTCGCGACCGTATCGCGGCAGTGGTTCATCGGCGATCTGCTGTACGGCATCGCCATCGCTCCCGGCCAGGACGAGGTGCTCATGCTGTGCATCGCGATCGCCATCGATGAGATGTCGGAGGCGGACCGCCGGAGTTGATCGCGCGGCGCCGGCTCGGGACGTCCGAGCTGATGGTGAGCGAGCTGTCGCTCGGATCGTGGCGCACCTACGAGCGCATCTCGCACCCAGCCGGCGTCGCCGTCATGCGCAAGGCACAAGAGCTTGGCATCAACTTTCTCGACGACGCGCGCTACAACGACGAGACCGGTGAGGCGCCGATGAAGACCGGCTACTCGGAGGTGATCTTCGGGCAGCTGTTCCGCGACGCCGGATGGAAGCGCGACGAGGTGGTGATCGCCAACAAGCTGTGGTGGGAGTTCTGGCCGGACCAGAACGCCGTGCAGGAGATCGACGCTTCGCTGCGGCGTATGGGCCTCGAGCACATCGACCTCGCTTACGCCGAGCGCCTGCCCGCAGACCTTTCGGTGCGTCGCTGCGTCGAAGAGGTCGGCGCGTTGATCGAGGCGGGAAAGATCCGTGCGTGGGGAGTCCTCAACTGGACGCCGGTGGCGATCGCCGAAGCCGCCGGCGTCTGTGGCGAGATGCGCGTGCCCGCTCCCTGCGCGGCGCAGCTGCCGTACAGCCTCGTCATGCGTTCGGCCGTCGAGAATCCCGAGATGGACGGCGCGCTCGACGCGGCCGGCATGAGTGTGGTGGCCTCTTACACGCTCGCGGGCGGCGCGCTGACGGGCAAGTACGACGATCCCGCCGCGACCGGGCGCATCAACGCCCGGATCGACGGACGCGATTACTCGCAGGCGCTCGCCGCCGGAACCAGGTTGAAGGCGCTTGCGGCCGAGGTCGGCGCGACTCCTGCAGCGCTGGCGATCGCATTTGCGCTCTCCCATCCGCGAGTCGCGAGCGTGCTTTTCGGCGCGACCAGCCCGGAACAGGTCGCAGACAACGCCGCTGCGGTCGAGGTCAAAGAGCGGCTGGATGAACCCACGATGAAACGCCTGCGAACGATCGGGTCATAACGATGGATGACGCGTTCGAGGCGTGGCGCCGCCGCCGCCAGGCCGGCGATGAGACGGCGACGCTCTTCAACCTCTACGAATCGGTTGCCGAGTCGCGTGGGCTGCGGGCGCATCAGCTGTCACCTGACGAGAGGGCGGCGCTTTCGCACCGCTTCCTGCAGGCCACCGAGCCCAGCTTCGAGGTTACGTCTGGCAGCGATCGCGCTCTCGACCGGATCGAACTCGTTCCGTACGATCCCGAATGGCCGCGGCGCTTCGAGGAGTGGCGCGAGAAGCTCGCGACAGCGTTGGGCGAGACGGCCCGCCGCATCGATCACTTCGGTTCGACCTCGATTCCCGGCATCCCGGCCAAGCCCGTGATCGATATTCAGATCCGCGTCGACGACATGAGCCGCGAAGAGCTCTACGTGCCTCAGATCGAAGCGCTCGGCGTCCAGCTGCGCAGCCGCGACGACGATCACCGATTCTTCCGCCCGTATGCCGACAGGCCCCGCGATGTTCACATCCACGTCTGCAACCTCGGCAGCGAGTGGGCGCGCAAGGACCTGCTCTTCGCGGCGTATCTGCGTCAGGACGCCGGCGCGCGGGCGGAGTACTTGCGCGGCAAGGAGCAGGCGCTGGCGCAATGGGCCGACGACAGGATCGCGTACACCGAAGCCAAGACTGAAGTGGTCAAAGCGATCTCGGTTCGAGCGGAAGAGTGGGCCCGCGAAACCGGTTGGAAGCCGTGATGCCGGCCCCAACCACGCTCGCTCTGTTTGCGCTCGCGACGGCGCTCCTGACTGTTTCGCCAGGCCCGGGCGTGCTTTATGTCACGGCACGCGCCCTGTCGCAGGGACGCAAAGCAGGCTTCGCGTCGATGTTCGGCATCGAGTCGGGCGAGGTGCTCTGGCTCGCCGCCGCCGGAACCGGTGTCGCCGCGCTGCTGGCGGCGTCCGTGTCGGCGCTGACGGTGCTCCGTTTTGCGGGGGCCGCGTATCTCATCTACCTGGGCGTCCAGCGCTGGCGCTCGGCCGACGTGCCCGTCACGCCGAAGGCGGCTCGGGTCGCACGCATCTTCGCGCAGGGATTCGTCACGCAGATCCTCAATCCGAAGGTCGCCGTCTTCGCCGTCGCATTCCTACCCCAATTCCTGAACCCGACACAGTCCATCGGTCCGCAGGTCGTGGTGCTCGGCGCGGTCTACATCGCGATCGCGATCGTTGTCGACACCACGTACGTGCTCACCGCGTCGGCGGTCTCTCAGCGCTTCATCAGCAGCCGAGCCGCGCAGCGGCGGACCGGCCAATTGGCCGCCGTGACGTACTTGGCGTTGGGAATAGCCGCCGCGGCGACGGGGACGAAGAAGATCTAGGCGGGATCGCGGAGCGGCGCACGCGCCGCCGCGACGATGATCGGTATGCCGATGATCAGCCCGAGGCAGGTCAGAGAAACTGCGATACCGGCCGCGAGCGCTACCCATCTCGCCCACACCGCGCGAATCACGACGCCGACGAGTGCGACGACGGCCAGCGCCACCAGCACCGTGAAGACCGACAGGAGCACGAGACCGCTGGGTTCATCGGTACCGCCTGCCACAGCAAGCACTCCGAAGATCGTCATGAAACCGGTGACGGCGACGTCGATGGCAAGCACCACGATGAGAAACGTGCGGAGACCGGGCGACGGCTTCCACACGTACGGAGCCGGCGCCACATACGGATAGGCGGCGGGCGAGGGCGGCGGAGGGATCGGCGCCTGGCTTGCCGGAACCCAGCTCGCGCCGTCCCAGTACCACATACCGTCCGGTGACCAGCGCGGCTCGGATCCGCTCGGTGGCTGCATCAAGAGTTAATGCTGTCAGGATGGTGCCGAATTGCGCACGTTGATCACGACCGAAGGCAGGCAGGAATCCACCGCCACCGACCAGATCGTGCGCTGCTTCAGCGAGGCCAAAGAGCTTGGGTTCTGGCTCGACATCGAGGCGCCCGACGAAGCGGACTACCAGTTGCTCGAGAACACGTTCAAGTTCCACCCGTTGACCATCGAGGACATCAAGCACCAGAACCAGCGGCCGAAGGTCGACGAGTATCCCGACTACAACTTCACGGTCGTCTTCCAGGTCCTGTGGGAGCACGATGAGGCGCAGTTCCACGAGCACCACCTGTACGTCGGGTCGCATTACCTGATCAGCGTCCATCAAGAGCACTCGGATGCCCTGGCCCAGGTGCACGATCGGATCGCAAAATCGCCGGAGCTGACCAAAGGCCAGCCGGCGTTTCTCACCTACCTCGTGATCGACGGGCTGATCGACTCGACGTTTCCGGCGCTCGAAAAGCTCGACGACTCGGTAGACGAGCTCGAGGACGGCATCATCGCGAGCGCCACCTCGCAGCTTCTCGACAGGATCTACCACCTCAAGCATTCGGTGGTCGAACTCCGGCGTCTGCTCGGAGGCCAGCGCGATGTGTTCCAGGCGCTGATCACGCACGGCATCCATGTGCAGCACGCGGATATGACGCTGTACTACCGCGACGTCTATGACCACATCGTTCGCCAGTACGAGACGGTCGACTCGCTCCGTGACCTGCTGACGAGCACGATGGACGTGTATCTCTCCACAGTGTCCAACCGCTTGAATCAGACGACTAAAGCGCTGACCGTGATCGCGAGCCTGTTCCTGCCGCTCAGCTTCTTGACCGGCTTCTACGGCATGAACTTCGCCTATCTGGTTCAGGTCCTCGAGACGCCGTATGCGGCGTTCGCGGTCGGTGTGGTCACGATGCTGATCGCGACGGGCATCCAGCTCTATCTCTTCCGCCGGCGCGGCTGGATATGAGCGACTGCTGCACGCCCAAGGGCTACGGCTGGGTCTTCAGCGAGCGCAGCGCGCAATCACAGGCGAGGCGCTACCGGCGACGCGGCCTGGACGGCCCGTCGCGGCGCATAGTCGACTACCTCAAGAAGCAGGGGATCGATGGGCGCACGGTCCTCGAGGTCGGCGGCGGCATCGGTGCGGTCCAACTCGAGCTTCTGAAGGCGGGCGCAGCGCGGGCGACGAGCATCGAGCTGACGCCGACGTACGAGAGGGTCGCGGCCGAGCTGCTCGCCGAGACCGGATTCACCGATCGCGTCGAACGCCGCGTGCTGGACTTCGCCCAGGCGTCCGACCAGGTCCCGGGCGCCGACGTCGTGATCATGAACCGCGTCGTCTGCTGCTATCCGGACATGCCACGTCTCACCGGCGCTGCCGCCGACCATGCGCAGCAGACACTCGTCATGACGTTCCCCAAGCACAACTGGTGGACGCGCGCGGGCCTGGGCGCCGGCAACGTGATGCTGTGGCTGGCGCGCCGGGAGTTCCACATCTTCGTCCACCGGCCGGCGGACATCATCGCCACGTCGCGCGCACACGGCCTGCGGCCGGTGTTCGACGACTCAGGCGTGCTGTGGAGACTTGCCGCGCTCAGTCGCGCTGCGTAACGCCGGCAGGACCTTCTCTCTCCACAACCCTTCGTCGTTGGCGATGACCGCGGGTCGCGACATCGTCGGTGGGTCGGACTTGTATCCGGCGCCGGTGTCGAACAGCACGACCGAATCGCCCGGTGCGATGTGATGTGAATCGACGAGCGCTTTCAGGCCCACGGTCGCGGCCGCCGTCTCGAGGCTCGCGTAGCCGAGGCCGAGCTCTCCGAGCCGGCGCTGCATGACCGCGATCTCATGTTCTGGAACCGCAATCGCGGCGCCACCAGACTCACGCATCGCGTCGAGGATCAGGAAATCGCCGACCGCCGACGGCACGCGAATTCCCGCGGCCGCGGTTGCCGCGTTCTCCCAGGCGCGCGCGAATCGCGAGCCCTCGTCGAATGCGCGCACCATCGGAGCGCAGCCCTCCGACTGCACGCAGTACATGCGCGGACGCTCCGGGCCGATGAAGCCGAGCGCCTCGAGCTCGGCGAACGCCTTCCACATGCCGACGATGCCGGTCCCGCCGCCGGTCGGGTACACCATGGCGTCCGGCATGCGCCAACCCAGTTGCTCGACCACCTCGAGACCCATCGTCTTTTTGCCTTCGACTCGATGCGGCTCCTTGAGCGTGCTGACGTCGAACGCGCCAGGCTCGTCGGCTACCAGGCGCGCGAGGCGGCCGCAGTCGGAGATCAATCCGTCGAGGAGGATGAGTTCCGCACCGGTGGCGAGGACCTCGGCGATGTTGGCCGCCGGCGCGTCGGCGGGCATGATCACCGTGGCACGAACACCGCCGAGCGCCGCGTACGCCGCGAGCGCCCCGCCCGCGTTGCCGGCCGACGGAGCCACGAGATGCGTCGCCCCCAACTCGACCGCGCGGCTGACCGCGACGGCCATGCCGCGTGCCTTGAAGGATCCGGTCGGGTTGAGGCTCTCCGCTTTGACAAGAAGGTCGGTCAGGCCGAGCCACTCGCCGAGCCGTCGCGCCGCGAGCAGCGGCGTGGCGCCCTCGCCGAGATAGAAGACCGACTCCCATCGCTGCACGGGAAGAATCTCGTGCCATCGCCACAACCCACCCGAGGTTCGCGCGGCGAGCGCGGACCGCGTGAGCGTCTTCCCCGCCCGCTCCAGGTCATAGCGCGCGAGGAGAGGGCGCTGATCGGCCGGATCGAGGCCGGCCAGAGCATTGCCCGCGTACTTGAGCCCGGAGAGCGATCCCTCGAGGTGGCTCAGCGTCGAGCCGGTGGGGCCTTCGTTCATCGCATGGTGTAGCGTGGCACGCATTGACTGAAGACCCCGAGGTCGCATACCGGCGGAGTACTCCAGGCTCGCGCGCGCTGCACGAGCGCGCGGTGAAGGCGATGCCCGGCGGCACGACGCGAACGACCACCTACTTCGACCCTTATCCCCTGTACATCGAGCGCGGCGAGGGCTGCCACGTGTGGGACGCGGACGGCACCGAGCGCGTCGACATGCTCGGCAACTACACGGCGATGATCCTCGGCCACGCGCATCCGAAGATCGTCGAAGCGATCCGCCGCCAGGCGGAGCGCGGCACCGCATTCGCCGCCGCGAACCCGGTCGAGGTGGAGCTGGCGACGCTGCTGTGCGAGCGCGTTCCGAGCGTCGAGGCCGTGCGGTTCTGCAACTCGGGCACGGAGGCCACGATGTTCGCGATGCGCCTGGCGCGTGCCTTCACCGGCAGGCCGAAGATCGCGCGCATGGAAGGCGGATATCACGGCACGCACGACTACGCGGAGGTCAGCACGCATCCCTCGGTGGATGAGGCGGGACCCCCGACTGCACCCGTTGCGCGACCGGACTCGAGCGGCACGCCAAGCTGGGTGCTGGAGCAGACGGTCGTCCTGCCCTTCAACAACCCCGACGCCGCCGAATCGATCCTTCGCCGTCACGGCTCAGAAGTTGCGGCCGTGATCCTTGAACCGGTCATCGGCGCCGGTGGCGTGATCGCCGCGACGCCGAATTTCCTGCAGCGGCTGCGCGCGCTCACTCAGGAGCTCGGAATGCTGCTCATCTTCGATGAGGTGATCTCTCTCCGGGTCGCGCCGGGCGGCGCGCAGCAGATGTACGGCATCATGCCTGACCTCACGACCATGGGCAAGATCATCGGCGGTGGCCTCCCCGTCGCCGCGTTTGGTGGCCGCGCCGACATCATGGAGATGCTCGATCCCCGGCGCGCCGGCGCGATCGCGCAGGGGGGCACGTACAACGGGAACCCCCTGGGCATGGCGGCGGGTCTCGCCGCGATGACGGAGCTGACACCGGACGTGTACGAGGAGCTCAACCGCAAAGGGGCGCGCGTCGCCGAGCTGCTGCGCGAAGTCTTTGCGTCGCACGACGTACCCGTCCAGGTCAACTCTGTCGGCTCGCTGTTCGCGCTGCACTTCAATGACAAGCCGGTGGTCGATTACCGCGGAGTCGCCGCCTCGGACAAGACGCGGATGCGCGACTTCTTTCTCGCGCTTGTCAACCACGGCGTGCTGATGGCACCGCGCGGGATGGGGTCGCTCTCGACGCCGATGGGCGAGAACGACATCGACCGGTTTGTCGACGCCGTCGACGCCAGCGTCGCCGAGCAGCGACCCCGCTGGTATTCCGAAAGCTAGAGGCGCTCTAGACCGCCGCCCGCACTCCGACTTCTTCGAGGCGGCCGGTGCGCACGTCGTAGACGAAGCCGCGGATCTTGTCCTTGTGTGGGATGAACGGGCTGGCCTTGATGCGAGCGATCGACTGCCGGACGTCGCCTTCGAGGTCGTCGAACGCTTCGAACGCGAATGCCGGCCGAATGCCCGTCTCAAATTCGATCTGACGCTTAACGTCGTCGTCCTTGAACGTGAGCATCCCGCAGTCGCTGTGGTGGATCAGGATGATCTCGGTCGTGCCGAGGAGCCGCTGGGAGATCGTGAGCGAGCGGATCGCATCGTCGGTTGCGACGCCGCCTGCGTTGCGGATCACGTGCGCGTCCCCTTCCTGCAGTCCCAGGATCTTGTGCACGTCGAGCCGCGCGTCCATGCAGGCCAGGACAGCGACGTGCTTCGCGGGCGGAACCGGAAGGTTGCCCTTGCTGAACGCACGCGCATAGGACTCGTTGTTGCGGACGAGATCGTCGGTAACACTCATGGTGGTGCCTCCAGAAGAAGTTGTTGTTAGTCGGTCGGGTCGGGATCCGGCTAACTACAGAGGCAGGTGGCGCAGCCAGCGTGATCGACGGCGCGCCGGCGCGTCAGGATGCGCGCGTACCTCGATCTCCCCATGCCTGCATCGAGTTTGCGGTGCGCAATACTCTCGTGTCAAATGCTCGCTCGACGCCTGGCCGTCGCCCGCGGAGATGAGCCCGCCGACCTCGTCCTGACCGGCGGCAAAGTCTTCTCGGTCTTCACCCGTGAATGGCTGGACGTCGATGTCGCGATCGTCGACGGCTTCATCGCGGGGTTGGGCGGTTACGAGGGCCGCAAGAAGATCGACGTGCGTGGCGCCTACCTGGTACCGGGTTTCATCGACGCGCACGTCCACATCGAATCGTCAAAGCTGATGGTCGACCAGTTCTCGCGCGCCGTCCTTCCGCACGGCACGACCACGGTCGTCGCGGACCCGCATGAGATCGCCAACGTGCTCGGCACCGACGGCGTGCACTGGCTGCTCGACGCGTGCGCCCACGTGCCGCTCGACATCTTCGTCATGGCGCCGTCGTGCGTTCCTGCGTCTCCGCTCGAGTCGCCGCGGCGGCCGCTGACCGAAGGCGATCTCGAAGGCTTGCTGCGGCGTAACCGAGTGATCGGCGTGGCGGAGATGATGAATTTCCCCGGCGTGATCGCCGGCACCGCGACCGAGCTCGCCAAGCTCGGGACGGGTCTCACTGAGCACGTCGACGGCCACGCTCCGGGCGTGCAGGGGCGAGCTCTGAACGCCTACGTTGCGGCCGGCATCGCTTCCGATCATGAGTGCGCGACCTACGACGAGGCGCTGGAGAAGCGGCGCCTGGGCATGTGGGTCATGCTTCGCGAAGGCTCCGCGGCCCGCAACCTCGCCGACCTCCTCCCCATCGTGCGTGAACTCGGGCCCGAGCGGTGCATGTTCTGCACCGACGACCGCGAGCCGGTGTTCCTCGTCGATGAAGGGCACATCGACCAGATGCTGCGCGTTGCGGTCGAGCGCGGCGTCCGCGCGGAGGACGCGCTCGTGATGGCTACGCTGAATGCGGCGCAGTATCACGGTCTCGCGCACCTCGGCGCGATCGCGCCCGGCTACCAGGCGGACATCGTCGTGCTCGACGACCTCCGCTCGTTCAAGCCGCGCATGGTTTTGAAGAAAGGCGTCGAGCCGGTGCACGAGCCTATCTCCATACCGGAGTGGGTCCGCCAGACGGTCAATATCGGCTCGCTTTCCGACGACTTTCTCGTTGTCCGCGGCCCGGCTCGCCACATCCGCGTGATGCGCGTCATTCCCGGGCAGCTCATCACCGGCACCGAGATCATGGAACCTTCCTCGCGCGACGGACAGCTCGTCGCGGATCCGGATCGCGACCTGGTGAAGATCGCCGTGATCGAGCGGCACCATGCCAGCGGACGAGCCGGCGTCGGGTTCGCGACCAACGTCGGTCTTCAGAAAGGTGCGTTCGCCTCGACCGTCGCGCACGATGCGCACAACGTCGTCGTCATGGGGATCGACGACCGCGACATGCTGGTTTGCGCGCGCCGGCTGGCCGAGATCGGCGGCGGGATCGTCATCTCGTTGGACGGAAAGGTCGCGGGCGAGCTGGCGCTGCCCGTCGCGGGCCTGATGAGCGACGCTCCGCTCGACGCCGTCCACGAGGAGATGCTCGGCCTGGAGAAGCTCTTGCGTCAGAACGGCGTGACGTGGGAGGCGCCGTTCATGTGCCTGAGCTTTCTCGCGCTGTCGGTCATCCCCGAGCTGAAGATCACCGACCGCGGACTTGTCGACGTGAACCGCTTCGAGATCGTCCCCCTGAAGGTCGACTAGCAGAGAGTCGCGACGACCGTTGCGGTTCCCGGATGACCGACGTCATTGGCATAACCAGGCGCCACCTGGACGATCACGATGTGGGCGGTATCACCGCTGATCAAGCCCTCAGACTCCGCGACCTGACTCGACACGATCACCGCCATGTATGCGGGGACGGCGGCAGGTGGGCTGCTGCTGTTGGCCGGCGTGGTCGTCCACCCTGCTCCGCAAACGGGAGGACCGGACGAATTCTCAAAGCCCTTGAAGTCACTCGGTGCGCTGCCTCCGCTGAGCTGGTTGGAGGTCGCCCATCTCGC
Organism: Candidatus Dormiibacterota bacterium; assembly: GCA_035689585.1. Taxonomy (GTDB): domain Bacteria; phylum Chloroflexota; class Dormibacteria; order Dormibacterales; family Dormibacteraceae; genus 40CM-4-65-16. Next base: position 10,594 of record DASSLJ010000093.1, on the reverse strand, counting down.
GCTCCAGAACGTGACCGTTGGACCTGATTGATCGCCGACGGCGAACGTCCCGCCGGCCGCGTAGGCGAACACGATCACGCTCGTGTTGAGGGTGGCGGACGAGTAGAAGTTGTCACCGGCAAAGCCAATGCCCAGTTGCGTCGGTCCCAGGCCCTGAGCCACGACGATCGAGCACGACGCCATGCCCGACGCGTCGCTTGTCGCAGTGCATGTCTGGGCCGACGATCCAGCCCCAAGCGTAAAGGTCACGGTGCGGCCGGCGATGGGTGTCAGACCATCCTCCGCGAGCCACGCGGTGAACATCGTCGAGCCACCTGCCGCTGCCGCTTGTGGACCGATGTAGACAAGACGAGTCTCTTCGGTCGTCACGGTGAAGGCCGTCGATGTCGTCGCTGCAGCGTACTGATCGGTTTGGTCGAAGCGAGCTGAGAGCGTGTACGCGCCGGGCGGCAGTCCGATCATCAGGTTGCACGACGCGATGCCGTTCGTGTCGGTCGTCGCGGCACAACCCTGGCTGCCACCTGGACCGGTGAGCTGCAGATTGACCGATGCGCCGGGGACCGGCAGGCCCGTGAGAGCGCTCGTGAGCGTCGCCGACATCAGCGCCTCGTCGTGGTAATCCGCTGTCGTCGCGCCGGAGATCGTCAGGATCGTCGGTTCGCGAACGAGCACACTCGATTCGGTAAAGCCCTGTGCTCCTCCATCGTCGCTCACGATCAGGCGAATCGCGAAATTGCCGGGATGGGTGAAGGTGTGAGAGATGGTGGCACCTGTGCCGATGGTGCCGTCGCCGAAGTCCCATGCGTAGGACGCGATCGTCCCATCGGGATCGTGCGAGGCGGCGGCATCGAAAGCGACTGTCAACGGTGCCGTCCCGTTGGTGGTCGACTCGCTGAAGCTTGCGACTGGAGGAAGGTTGACGTGCGGCGACTGGGTCGCATTGAGCCGCACCAACTCGCCGTCGGGTGACACGTTGGTCCCGGTCATCTTCACCGTCCACGTCCCGGCTTCGGGATTGGATTTGGAAAACACCTCGTAGGTCGGACCGAGCAGGTGGTACACGTCGGGCGCGCTGGTCGCCCGGGTGATCGTGCGGCCGGAGGGCGCCACCAGCGTCATCGCGACGTCACTACCGGGCCAGGTCGTCGAGAAGGTCGCCTGGCCCATGCCTGCAGTCACCGCTTGCGTCGTCGTGACCGTTTGGTTGAAGCCGACGAGGAACTGTGATCCCGGCGCGCCGGCTTTGATCGCCGCTTCGACGCCCGCCGCCATCGCGGCCTGGCCATCCACGTTCGGATGGACCGGCGTGTTGTCGAACACGATGTAGTTGACGTCGGACTGAAGACTGCACAGATCGTGACCCAGAAACGCCGTCGACAGGTCGACGAATTCAGCCCCGTTCCGCTCGGCCTCGGTTTGGATCGTGTCGTTCAACGTCGCCTCCAGGCTGTTCAGCCATGCGACGGTGTTCGCGTCCATCCCGATCTTCAGACATGGCCCCGATGCAGGCAGGAGGTCGGGGTAACCGACGACCAGGATCCTCGCATTAGGGGCACGGCTGCGGATCGTGGCGTAGACGTTGTCAAGGGTATATGCCGGATCGGTGCTGGAGCTCGGTGCGGTCGACGGGTCGAGTATCTGGCCGGCATTGGCTTCGTTGCCGATCCGCGCAATCGCGCTCGAGAAATCAGCGCTCTTGAGGTAGATGCAGGGGTCGCCCAGGACGATGCAAGCCTTGGCGATGTCCGCAAAGCCGATGTCGTTGCCGCCGACGGAGATCGTGACGACGTCGACTGAGGTGTCGAGCGCGTTGAGCTGCGATGCCTCGCCCCCCTTGCCGAGCACGATGTTGCTGATCACTGCACCGCCGCAGGCCACAAACCGCTTCTGCCCTCCGTAAAGCGCCTCCGCGATCTGGAACGCGTATGCGGCGGCAGAGCGATGGCAACCGTCAGCGAGCGTGTCACCGCCACTGTCGGTGATGTACTGGGGATTTCCATCGCCAGACGCGAACGAATCCCCCATCGCCGAATACCAGCCCCGTCCGACTATGTAGGTCCGGGGCGGAAAGCGGTTCGGGTCGGCTAGGTCGAAGAAGCTGATCGGGACGACGACAGATCCGGTCGGCGTAACCGTGCAGTCAACCTGCGCCGGAGCGCCCGGATTCGCCGTGTCCAGACACTGCACGAAGGGCGGCAGCGCGGTATGGCCGATAGTCAACGGTCCGTTCTCGAGCGCTTTCAGCGTGAACGACGCGGACTGCCCGATCGGCACATCGAATGCCGTTCTGTCCGCCGGCGTCGGATCGAGCCAGCCTTCGTAGAAGTACTGATCACGAGGCGCCGGGCCTGTGAACCCGACAGCATTCGCCACTGAGATGTCGACCTGTCCCGGCGGATGCGGTGGCGAGAGAACGGTTATGTGGGCGTCGTCGACGATGTTGAAGCAGTAAATGATCGGCGACGTCGCGCAGGACGTGAGAAGTGGCTGGTTGGCGCCAAATTGCACAGACATTGCGCCGCTGAAGCTCGTCCCGGTAATCGTCACCGTCGTGCCACCCTCCGCGGGCCCGAAAGTCGGGCTGACCGACGTGATCGTCGGTGGGTTCGGCGGTGGCGGCAGCCCAGGACAGCTCGCCGCAAGCGTGATCTTGACCGGCGTCAGCTGCGGTGTTTGACTGACGACCCCTGTCCCGAGAGCTCCGAACTGGTCGTTGCCCCACGTCCAGAGATTGCCCGCGGAGTCCGCGGCCATCGCGTGTTGCAGTCCACCCGAGACCCGAACGATGTGCGTTCCAGCCGGAAAGACGACCTGGCCAGGGACACTCGCGTTGGCGGTCGATCCCGTGCCGAGGGCGCCCTGCCCACCTTCACCCCAGGACCACAGCGTGCCGTCGGACTTCAGCGCGTAGGCGGTCCGCCCTCCGGCCGAGACCTGAACCACGTTGTCGAGGCCCGGGACCTGCAAGGGCGTGGAACTGGAGGACACCGTCGACGGGTCCTGGGCCAGCTCGCCGAGGGTGTTGGTACCGAACGCAAAGACATGGCCGGAGCCGTCGAGCGCGAGCGTATATGGATCACCGATGGAGTTAGACGTCGAGACGTCGATGATGCCGGTCAGCGGAACCTGCTGAAAGGTGAAGGTCGAGTTCGCCAATCCCAACTGCCCAGATGCGTCGCCGCCCGCTCCAAAAAGGTGCCCGTCAGAAGTAAGGAGGATGGTGTAGCGAAAGCCGGCGACTGCCTTTGCCACGTTGGCTGGCGTGGGCAGGATCCGGGGCGCTTCGATCGCGGCCGAGATATCTCCGAGGCCAAGCCCGGGCGCCTGTCCCCAGCCCCACACGGCGCCGCCGCTGGTGACCGCGACGCTGTGGTCGTCCGAGGTGCCCACCGACACGACGTTCGTCGGGCCGCCGACCGGCGTTGGAGTCAGGACGACGATCGGGCCGCCGACCGTGAAGTCACCCAGGCCGGTCTGGTTGTTCTGGTTCTGGCCCCAGGTCCAGAGGTTCCCCGATGGATCCACCACAAAGCTGGTGATGAATCCAGCCCATACGCCCGTGACGTTTGTCAAAGCCGGATTGCCATGCACGGCGGTCGGCGTCGGTACGTCGGTGTTCTGGAACCCCAAGCCGAGCTCGCCCTGGGCGTTGAAGCCCCACGTGAACAGCTGCCCGTTCGAAATCGCTGTCGAGTAGCCGTCGCCGGCTGAAATCACGTTGGCGGCGCATGCCGTGCTGGCCGCCGAGACGACGGCCGACGTCGATTGCATGCCCAAAGCAGGAGGAAGGACCAGCAAAGCCACTGCGACGCGCAGACCCAAGCGCGGCACGACGAACCCGGGCGTTGGTTCCTTCTCCTCTCGTTGACCGGCTGCTAAACGGTGACGCCTATTGTGCTTACGCCGGCGTGGATTGCAAGAGGTTGGTCAGCCGTTGATGGGGACCGCCACAGCGCATTCAAGCCGGAGGTCGCGCGACGAGCGCCCGATGCGAAGCCTGTATGCACCCGCCGGCGTGACCCACTCCCGGCGCGATTCGTCGTAGCGCGCGAAGCACCGTGCCCGCACCGTCACGCGTGCGTCGACGCTTTCGCCAGGCTCTGCTTCCACGGTCGCGAATCCCGCTAGCGTTCGCAGCGGGCGTTTGGGCTCGTCATGCGCCGGCTCGAGGTACGCCTGAACGACCTCCCGGCCCGCACGCTTGCCGGAGTTGCACAGACGCACGAGCACTTCCACGTCCTCGCCGGCGCCGATGGTGACACGCGACGGTGTGATCGACTCGTACTGCCAATCCGTGTACCCCAGGCCGTGTCCGAAGCAGAAGAGCGGATCGACGCCGTTTCGGTCGTAGCCGCGATACCCGACGAGAAGTCCCTCGGAGTACGGCAGGACTCCATTGTCCGGCTGCGCATGCAGCACGGGCGAGTCGGCTTCGCGGCGCGGGATCGATACGGGCAGCCTGCCGCCCGGCTCCGCGTCACCGGACAACACCTCGGCGAGCGCCTCGCCGAAAGCTTGACCTCCGAGCCAGCCCTGGATGACCACGGGAACGTCGTCCACCCATGGCATCAGCACGGGCATCCCCGAGTTGATCACGACGACCGTGTTGGGATTGGCCGCGACGACCCGCCGGACGAGGTCGTCCTGCCGCCCTGGGAGGCCCATCGTGTCGCGGTCGAAGCCCTCGCTTTCCGTGCCCTCGGCAGAGCCGACCACGACCACGGCGACGTCGGCTGCCGCGGCCGCCTTCGCGGCCTCGTCGAGCAACCGGTCCTCGTCCCAGTGGGGCGCGATTCCCAGGCGCATAGTGACGAACCGTCCTTCGGGCCGAAACTCGACTTGCACGTCGACGTCCCTTCCGGCGTGCATCTCGACTGGCACGCGAAGCTCGGGCGGCCGGGACAGTGCCTCGACCACGTCGCGCGGCTGAAGGCTCGTGGCTTCAGCGAGGACGGTGCCGCCCACCGCGATGCGAGCATGGCCGACGCCGGCAACGCCGATCATGTGCGGCCCGTCGATCTGCGCGCGATACCGCGTGCGGATGTTCAGCTGGGCTCCTCGGACGTGCAAGGCCTCCGGCAATCCGTCCCACCACGTGAGCACGCTGGTCGGATGCGGGGCGTCGTAGACGACCTTGCCGGCGGCGTCGCGGATCTCGAGGCGAACGCCCGTCATGCCGGTGACCGGATCGTGAATCGTTCCCTCCGCCGGTACGGCGGTCGTGGCACTGGTGAGTGAGCCCTGGTGGACGGTCAACTGCGCGCCCATCGCATCGCGCAGCGCCTGAGCGATGCCCGGACGCGCGACAGGCAGGACGCGGATGCTGCCCCCGCCCTGGATCTGCGGCTCGATCGCATTCGGGCCGAGAAGCGCGATGCGGTGGACGCTTCCGGCCGGTAGGGGCAGAAGTCCGCGGTCGTTCTTCAACAACACGAAAGACATGGTTGCGAGCTGGCGCACAAGGTCGGGCTCGATCAGAGCCGCGTGCGGTCCGGAGCCATTCGTTTTCGATTCGAACGCTCCGAGTTTCCTGGCGAGCGCGAGCAGCCGCTCGACCTTGTCGTCGATCACCGATTCAGGGAACTTTCCGGCGACCACGGCCGCCACGAGCTTTTCACCCCACGGTCCGTCTGGACCCGGCATGATCAGGTCGAGACCGGCGATCGCGCTGGCCACGGTCGAGGTCGTGGCCGACCAGTCCGAGACGACGACTCCGCCGAAGCCCCACTCGTCCTTTAGAAGGTCACGGAGCAGCGGCGAATTGGCCGTCATCGTCGCGCCGTTGACCGAGTTGTAAGCCGCCATCACGAGGAGCACGTCGGCCTCGGCGACGCACGCTTCGAAGGGCGCGAGATAAAGCTCGCGCAGCACGCCCTCAGTGATGCGGGCGTCGTACGTGCGCCGCTCGGTCTCGGAATCGTTGCCGACGAAATGCTTGGCAGTTGCTGCGACACCGGCTTTCTGCACGCCGCGCACGTATGCAACCGCGATACGCGAAGTCAGCAGTGGATCTTCGGAGAAGCACTCGAATCCTCGCCCGCTCAACGGCGTGCGGACGATGTTGATAGTCGGCCCGAGGACGACGTCGACGCCTTTCGAGCGGGCCTCGCGACCGAGGGCGGTGGTGAGCTCCTCGATGAGCGCCGGGTCCCACGTCGCTCCGAGCGCGATCGGGCACGGCAGACATGAAGAAGGATTGGCCGAGTCGAATCTCACGCCGCGGACCCCAGCGGGACCGTCGGAGAGAACGAGCGGGCGCAGGCCTATGGCGCTTTCACCGTGCAGGACCCACGAGTCCGCTCCCGTGAGAAGGCGCACTTTCTGCTCCAGGCTCAGCCGCGCCACGAGCTCGGATTCCCCGATGGCAACGCTGCTCAATCCGCCCTCCTTTCCAGTGATGGTGAGGTCCGGCCGGCGCGATGCCGGCCGGACAGATGGTGTTTAAGCGATGGGTTTGAGCTGCATGAGGATGTACGGCATCTGCGGGTCGCTCGGCGAAGGGTTCATGTAGGGGTGCGACTGGTTTGGCCAGCCGACGTACTTCGCGCTGCTGTAGACGTTCCAGTCGGCGCCGTAGAGAAGCGGAGCCTCTGGAACCTGCGTGGACATGATCTTCTCGAGCGTCTGCACTGTCGGGTAAAGCTGGCTCGTGTTGCTCGGGTCGGTGCTCTCGTAGGCGGTCAGCGCGGCTTTCGCCTCTGCGCTGTTGAAGCCGACGTAGTACGCGGCCGAAGTCTTGTTCGCGTAGTTGAGCCAGTTCTCCAGCTGGACGTACGGGATGTTTCCGCCGTTGCCCCAGTGGATCGCGGTCTGCCACGAGTTGGGGTCGGAGGTGAGGTTTGTGTTCCAGTCGGAGTAACCCTGCGCCGGCTTGGTGGTCACGTTCATGCCAAGGGGCTGCAGCTCCTGCGACATCAACGCCGCATTCTCCCAGTAGTCGGAGAACGGAACCGGGTCGTAGATCGAGAACTTGATGATCTTGCCGCCCTTGGTCCAGCAGTTGGCGGTGTTGCTGCCGTCGCAGTTGCCGCCGGACTTGAAGGTCTGCGTCGATGCGTCATAGTGCGAGCTGGCGGGCGGAGTCCAGCCGCCGTTCTTCAGGATGTCGTAGACGTCAGCGCCGGCGGGAAGGTTCTGGGCCTTGGCGGTCGCGCCGTCGGGCACGCTGCCGGCGGTCGAGAGGTCCGCGTCGAGGCTGTGGTCGGCCGGCAGGAATGCTGCCTGGTTGGGAAGGACGAGCCCGCTGGACGACTTGGCTGGAAACTCGTAGCCGGATTCGCCGAGCAGGGCAAGCGCGTTGCGGTCGACGCCGTAGCTCACGGCCTTGCGCACCGCCACGTCATCGATTCCGGTGGCGCCACCGTTGCCGGGGTTCAAGTTGAACCACAGCACGACCGTGTTGCCGGACGCAAACCATGCGTGGTTCGTCAGCGGGTTGAGGTTGACGAAGTTCTGATACACGTTCGGGATGTCGTTGCCGGCCCAGTCCAGCTGGCCGCTGATCAGCGCGTCGCTGGCGGCGGCGTTGGTTGCGATGGACGGCGTGTCGATCTCTGATTCAGGCGGCGTGCCGCCCCAGTAGTTCGGGTTCGGCTTCCACTTGATGAGCGAGCTCGAGTAGCTCGAGAGCATGAATGGACCGGTGCCGATCGGGTTGGTGATCTGCATGGTCGGGTTCTGCGCGATCTGTTCGGCGACCGAAGCCTTGACCATGTAGGTCGAGCCGAGGATCGCCCACAGGCCCGTGTACTGAGGTGTCTGGAAGTGCAGGGTCACGGTGTTGCCGCTGACCGTCGGGTCGGAGGCCTGAGGAGGCACGCCGGGCGTGTCCGCCTTGGGGTTCTCCATCGCCTTGAAGGTCGCGGCGACGTCGTTCGGGCCGAAGCTCGAGCCGTCTGTGAACTTCACGCCCTGGCGAATCGTGATCTGGAGGTCTTTGCCTCCGTTCTGAAACGAGTAACCCGTCGCAAGCCACGGGTGCGTTCCGGCCGCCGTTGGGTCGAGCTGGTTGAACTCGATCAGCGGCTCATTGACCATGCTCCGCGTGCCCATGCTGGACGCGACGGAGTTGGGATCGAAGGGGTTGAAGTCCTGGCTGAACGTCACCCCTGTGGTCGGCTCGGCGATGAGCGGCTTGCCGCCCGTCACCGAGGCCGTGTTGCTCGACGACTGGCAGGCGGATAGAACGACCACCGCCGCGCCGAGCATGGCTGCCGAGGTTCGCCAATTCATGGGTCAATCACCTCCGTAAAACCGATTTGTCGGAAACACCACACCCCATCGCCCGTTTCGAGCTCCAACTTTCCTCACCTCTTTCATTTCTGTTTCACGAGGGATTCCGCCGTCGGGGTTCCGTTTTCGCTTGCCTGCCGCTGGTTCGGATCGACGTGCAGCCAGCACGCCGCGATATGCCCCGCGCGAACCTCGATGCTGGGCGGGGCCTTGCGCTTGCACACGTCCATCGCGAATGGACAGCGCGGGTGAAACCGGCACCCGCTCGGCGGCGCGAGCAGGCTCGGTGGCGCTCCCCTTCCCTGCAGAGAAGGTGGCTGCGCCCGATCAGGATCGGGCGCAGCGGAGAGCAGGAGTTGCGTGTACGGGTGCGCGGGGTGGTCGGTCAGCTCCGCGCTTGGCGCCGCTTCGACCAGCTGGCCCGCGTACATGACGACGATCGTGTCCGCGAGGTAGCGCGCAGACGCGATGTCGTGGGTGATGTACAGGATCGCGAGGTTCTCTTTGTCGCGCAGTTCGGCGAGCAGGTTGAGCACGCCGAGGCGGATCGAAACGTCAAGCATCGACACCGGCTCGTCCGCGATCAGCACACGCGGTTTGACCGCCAGCGCGCGCGCGATGGCGACGCGCTGGCGTTGCCCACCCGAAAGCTCGTGAGGAAACTTGTTGGCGAACTGCGACGCCGGCTTGAGGGCGACCCGCCTGAGCAGGTCCGCGACAACGGCGTCCACGTTGCCGTTGGCGAGGTGATGAATCTTGAGCGGCCGTTCGAGATCGTGGCGCACGCGGTGCACCGGATTGAGCGACGCGAACGGATCCTGGAAGACCATCTGCACCTGGCGGGCGTAAGACCGTGGCCTGCCGGCCGGAGCGGGCTTGCCGTCGAGGAGCACCGTGCCCTTGTCCGGCTTGATGATCTCGGCGAGGATCCGCGCCACCGTCGTCTTGCCGGCGCCGCTTTCACCCACGAACGCGGTGACCTCGCGCGCACCGAGGCTCACCGAGACGTTGTCGACGGCGTGAATGGGCGCTTTGCGCCCGAACACGCCACGGCCCTGCTTGACCCAGAAGTACTTGGTCAGGTTGCGCCCTTCGATCACCGGTGCCTGGGCCGTCATTGCACAGTCACCATCGGCGACGGCTCGGGCAGCGACAGCTCCGGCGGTTGCGGAGCCCCGTCGCGATGCAGCCAGCACGCGACGTCCCGATTCGGTCCCGCGACCGGCTGCAGCAGTGGTACTTCGCTCTTGCATCTGTCGAGCGCCCACCGGCACCGGGGGTGAAAAGCGCATCCCGTGGGGAGATCCCTGAGATCGGGAGGTGATCCAGGGATCCCCTCCATCGGGACGCGATTGCCGTGCATGGGCGGAAAGCAGTGCAGCAGCCCGTGCGTGTACGGCAAGCGCGGCGCGCGAAACAGCGAGCGCGCCGGGGCTCGCTCCATCAAGCGGCCGGCGTACATGACCGCGATGTCGTCGGCGAGCTCGACCAGAAGTGACAGGTCGTGAGTGATGAACAGCGCCGCGAAACCGAGCCGGTCGCGCAGGCTCATCAGCTCTTCGAGGATCTCGCGCTGCGTCACGACGTCGAGCGCGGTCGTCGGCTCGTCGAGGATCATCACCTGCGGCTCGAGCGCAAGCGCCATCGCGATCATGGAGCGCTGGCGCATCCCGCCCGACAGCTCGTGCGGATAGCTGCGCAGGCGGTCGGCGTTCATGCCGACCATGTCGAGCAGCTCGCCCGAGCGCTTGATGCGCTCGTCCTTCGTCATCTGTGGCCGGTGCGCGCGCAGCAGGTCATCGAACTGCGCGCCGACCGTTATCACCGGGTTGAGCGCGTTGAGCGAGCTCTGCAGCACCACCGCGATCTCCGACCATCGGATCTCGTTGAGCTCATGCGGCCCGGCGGCGAGCATGTCGATCGTGGCCTTCTGTCCGTCGCCGGCCGACGGCCGCGAGTGGAACCGGACGCTGCCCTTGGTTATCACGGCCGGTGCTCGCAGCAGACGTATGGCGGCGAGCGCGAGCGTCGTCTTGCCGCTGCCGCTCTCTCCCGCCAACCCGAGCACTCGACCACGACGCAGCACGAGGTCGCAGTCGGTGACGGCGTGCACCGCGTCCGCGCCGTAGCCGTAGTCGACGGAAAGCCCTTTGATCTCGAGCACGGCGTCGGGCGTGGTTGTCGTTTCAGTAGTGGCCGTCACGCCCCTGATCACCGGCGTGGCACCGAGCGTGCTGACCCTCACTCCGGCTTTGCGCGCTGACTTGGCGGTCAGACCCGCGGACCGAAGTCGCGGGTTGATGAACTCATCGATGCCGAAGTTCACGAGCGCGAGACCGGTCCCGAGGAGCGCGACGCAGAT
>DASSLJ010000092.1:0-3990 GCA_035689585.1 Candidatus Dormiibacterota bacterium | reverse complement strand
GGCCGCGAGCCGGAGGCGCGAGTGCCCGGCCGCGAGGTCTTGCTCGCGGATCATCCTGTCTCGGCATCAGACCTCGACCACGTCGAGAACAATGTCGGTCAGTTCAGCGACGACAACCGCGCCGGCATCGAACGGACGCTCCACCGCGTGTCGGCGATCCGCAATCGCTCGGGCCGCATCGTCGGACTGACGATGCGCGTCGGCCGCGCCGTCACCGGGACGGGCGAGATCATCCGCGACATAGTCGTCTCGGGCCAGAGCATTCTTCTGCTCGGCCGTCCGGGCATCGGCAAGACGACGATGCTGCGCGAGTGCGCGCGCCTGCTTGCGGACGAGCTGCGCAAACGCGTTGTCATCGTCGACACGTCGAATGAGATCGGTGGTGATGGCGACATCCCGCATCCGGGCATCGGCCGCGCGCGCCGGATGCAGGTCCGGACGCCGCTGCTGCAGCACGCGGTGATGATCGAAGCCGTCGAGAACCACATGCCCGAGGTCATCGTCATCGACGAGATCGGCACCGAGCTCGAGGCCGCGGCCGCGCGCACCATCGCCGAGCGCGGCGTGCAGCTCATCGCCACCGCGCACGGGCAGACGCTCGAGAACCTCCTCGTCAACCCGACGCTCAACGATTTACTCGGCGGCATTCAGAGCGTCACGCTCTCCGACGAGGAGGCGCGCCGCCGTGGCACGCAGAAGTCCGTGCTCGAGCGCAAGGCGCCGCCGACCTTCGACGTTCTCGTCGAGATCCAGGACCGCGACCGCGTCGCCATCCACATGCCGCTGGCCGACGTCGTCGACGCCGCACTGCGCGGGCCGCTGCCGACGCCGAAGATCCGCGTGCGCACGCGCGAGGGCCGGGTCATCTCCAATGTCGAAACTCCGGTGGTCGTCCAATCCGAGCCGGCCGCTCCGACGGTTGCAGTGCAGAAGCCGCTCGGCATCTTTCCTTATGGAGTGAGCCGGCACCACGTGGAGCAGACGATCCGCGAGCTCGACCTTCCGGTGCGTGTGCTCGGCAATCTCGACGGCGCGGGCGCCGTGCTCACGTTGAAGAACCACTACCGCCGGCGTCCCGACAGCCTGCGCCAGGCGGAGAGCCGCGGCCTTCCCATCCACATCCTCAAAAGCAACACGGTCACGCAGGTGCGTGACGCGCTGGCGCGCATCTACGGCGTGGAGAAGCAGGACGAGGCGACGACGCGGGCGCTGGCGGAAGCGGCGGCTGCGATCCGCCAGGTCAAGTCGACGCTTCGTCCCGTCGAGATTGCACCGCAGAACGCCTATCTGCGCCGGCTTCAGCATCAGCTCGTCGCCGAGAACGACCTCTCGGCGCGCAGCATGGGCAAGGAGCCGCAGCGGCGATTACGCATCACCCCCACGCCCGAGGCCCTGGCCTAAAGCTCTACCCTTCGCTCGATGGGGAAGCGGGGGACCTTCATCACGTTCGAGGGGACAGAGGGCTCCGGCAAGACGACGCAGGCCGAGCTGCTCGCGGGATGGCTCGAGAAGCGAAATCCGGTGCTCGTGCGCGAGCCCGGAGGCACCGAGCTCAGCGAGCAGATCCGCGACGTCCTTCTATACAAAGGCCTCGAGATCGACGCCGAGGCGGAGATGTACCTGTTCATGGCGTCGCGCCGGCAGTTGATCGCCGAGGTCATCGAGCCGGCGCTCGCCGCAGGGCAGATCGTGATCGCCGACCGCTACCACGACTCGACACTCGCCTACCAGGGAGGCGGGCGCGGAGTGCCGACCAGCTGGCCGGCGACGTTCCCGCGGCCGGACATCACGTTTCTTTTCGTTGGACCGGTCGAGGCCGGGCTCAGCCGTCACGAGATGGCCGGCAAGAGCAAGGATCGGATGGAGCAGGAGTCACTCGAGTTTCACCGCAAGGTCGCCGAGGCGTACGACCGCCTCGCGGCGGCCGAGCCCGAACGATTCGTGCGGCTCGACGCGACGGGTTCGCGCGACAAGATCCACCTCGAGGTCCGCGACCGGCTCAAGCCGCTGATGGGCGACCTCGAATGAGACTCGTCATCGCCGTCGTGCAGGCCGAAGACGCACAGCGGACCGTGGCGGCGCTGACCGACAAAGGCATCAGCTCCACGCGAGTTTCGTCAAGCGGGGGTTTCCTTCAGCAAGGCAATGCGACGTTGCTGATCGGCGTCGACGAATCGCAAGTCGAGAACGCGCTCGAGGTGATTCGCGAGAACTGCAAGGAACGAAGCCGGTATCTGACGCCCGTCCCACCGCTCGCCGAGCCCGGCGAGATGTTCCTCGCCTATCCGGTCGAGGTGCAGGTCGGTGGCGCGACGGTGTGGGTTGTGCCCGTGGAGTCGTTCGAAAAGATCTAGAGGTCGAGCGCTTGCGCGACCAGCTCGCGGTGATAGGTCGCGTCGCCGAGCGTCACCTCCGACGATTTCGCCCGCTTGAAGTAGAGGTGCATGTCGTGCTCCCAGGTGAAACCGATTCCGCCGTGCACCTGTATGCCATCGCCCGCGACCTTGCGGTATGCATCCGACACATACGCCTTCGCCATCGACGCTGCGAGCGAGCGATCGGACGCGTCGGCATCCACGGCCCAGGCCGCGTAGTACGTGGCCGACCTGCCGCTTTCGGAAAGCACGAGCATGTCGGCGATCTTGTGTGAGACGGCCTGGTAAATGCCGATGGGCTTGCCGAACTGCTGGCGCGTCTTCGCGTAGTCGGTCGACGTCTCGAGGACTTTCTGGACCCCGCCGACCATCTCCGCGCACAGCGCCGCGGTCGCCCATTCCAGCGCGCGCTTGAGCGTCGGCCACGCCTTGTCCGGTGCGCCCATCACGGCGCCGGCGTCGAGCTGCACACCGTCGAATCGCACCTCTGCCCATCGGCGCGTCATGTCCAGCGTCTCGAGCGGTTTGACTGTCATGCCCTGTGGCCGGCCTTTGATGAGAAAGAGGGTCAGGCCTTCTTCGCCTTCGCCACGCGTTCGGGCGACAACCGCGATGTAGTCGGCGGTCTGCGCATCCGGCACGAAGGTCTTCACTCCGTCGAGCCGCCAGCCGCCACCGGACTGCGTCGCTTTGAGAGCAATTCCATCGGCGTCCCACCGCCCGGCCGGTTCCGTGAATGCGAGAGTCGCGCGGGCCGAACCCTCCGCGATCGCGCCGAGCACCTCTTTCTTCTGTGCCTCGGTCCCGGCCTCGATCAGCACGGGCACCGCGAGGCCCATCGTCGAGAAGAACGGTCCGGGCAGGAGCGCTCGGCCGGCCTCCTCGAGCACGACGATGAGGTCGAGAAACGTCCCGACGCCGCCGTACTGCTCGGGAATCCCGAGCGCGGTCCACCCGAGCTCGGCGATCTTCTTCCACAGGGCCGCGTCGTAACCGTCTTCACTCTCCATGAGCCGGCGGACGACCTTCGGGCTCGACTCTTTGGCGAGAAAGTCGCGCGCGGAGCGGCGCAGCATCTCCTGCTCTTCGGAGAACGCGAAGTCCACGAACCGAGAGTCTAGGGGGTGCTTGTGCTCGACTCGTGGGCGGGGAGCTCCGGCAGCTCCTCGGGCGCGGGAAGCTCCGGCTCGTGCTCCTCCGGTTTGGCCGCGATATCGGCAGTTTTCACGGCCGCGGGCTCCGGATTGGCGCGCCTATCCGGGGATGAGGTCGGCGCCGGCGGCATCGGCGGGATCTTGCGGACGGGCGGCGTAAACACCGGGGGCGCATGGCGTCGGTAGATCGTCACCAGCCCAAAGAAGCCGACGAACAACGAAATGATCCCGAGCCCGGCCGCTGCGCCGAGGCCATTGTTCTCGCCTCCGCTGAGCACGCGTGGCAGCCCACTCGTGCAAGGGTCGGGCGCGACCGGACATGAGCCCAGGGCGGCGAGACGCTCGGGCAGCGAGAGCATCGACATGAGTCCGTAGACGATGGCCAGGCCGGCGACGAAATAGACAAGGCCAGCCGTGCCTCGACTCTGGTTGTGAAGCGCCGCAGTGGCCGCAAAGCCGAT
>DASSLJ010000091.1:0-12393 GCA_035689585.1 Candidatus Dormiibacterota bacterium | reverse complement strand
CGATCGGTATCCCATCCGAAGGACCCGACTCGATGTAGCGCATCCGCAGTCGTGACGTCTGAACCGAGTGTCCGCTCACGCCAGCCGATAGCTCCATCGCCGTCCTCCTACGCCGTGGGATTACACCGACTGGGGCAGCATAAGCTTGAACTCGCTTCCGACGCCGAGCTCGGAGCTGACCGTGATTTCGCCGCCATGCCTCTGCGCGATCTCGTTGCAGAGAAACAAACCGAGACCGGTTCCGGCGATCGTCATGTTCTCGGTCGTCGGCAAGCGCCCGAACCGCGTGAAGAGACGCGGTAGATGCTCGGAGGCGATGCCCAGGCCCTGATCGCGGACCGAAACGTAAACGGTGTCCGCGGCGATTCCGGTGGCGACGCAAACATCGCCGCCGGACGGGGAGTACTTGACCGCGTTGTCGATCAGGTTGGCGACGACACTGCCGATGCGCTCACGGTCGCCCTCGACAAACAGCGGACGCGGATCCGCGTCGACAACAAAACAGACCCCTTGCGACAGCGGCCGAAACACGTCGATCTGCTCCTGGACGACGTCGCCGACATCGAACCGCCGCCGCGGCGTGAAGCTGTCGTGCTCCAGGCGCGCGGTCTCGAGCATCTGCTCGACCAGGCGGTCCATCTGAGCGAGCTTGATCTCCAGCAGCCTGGCGACCGAAGGAATCCTCTCGGCCGGGATTACGCCTTCGGCGAGCATCGAGTTGTATCCGCGCAGGACGGTCAGAGGTCCGCGCAGCTCATGTGAGGCGAGATTGAGGAACTCCGTCTTGGTGCGTTCGAGCTCGGCCATCCGCTCCGCGTGCGCCCGCTTCCTGGTCAGGTCGCGAGTGACCTTGCCAAATCCTTGGAGGTGGCCATTCTCGTCGCGAATGGCCGTGATGACGACGCTCGCCCAGAAACGGCTTCCGTCTTTGCGCAGACGCCAGCCTTCCTCTTCGTATCTGCCCTCGCGTTTGGCGACCTCGAGCTCCCAGTCGGGCTTGCTGTTACGCGCATCGTCGAGCGGATAGAAGACGGAGAAATGCCGGCCGATGATTTCGTCGGCCGCGTAGCCCTTGATTCGCTGCGCCCCTTCGTTCCACGTGATGATCACGCCCGACGGATCGAGCATGAAGATCGCGTAATCGATGACGCTCGATACGAAAAGCTCAAATTGGCCGCCGAGAGCCCTCGGCTCGGCCGTCTTCCCCTGCCGCACCCTCTCCGATCTTAAACAAGAGCCCGAGCGCCGATTCATTGGATCGGCGCATGATGGTTTTTGAAAGGTGGATCGCGACGTCGTCGTGATCGGGGGGTCTGCGGGGGCGCTCGATCCGTTGAAACAGATCGTCACGGATCTGTCTCCGGACACGCCTGCATCCGTGCTCGTGGTGCTGCACGTGGCCGCCACAGCGCCATCGGCACTCGCCGCGATACTCAGCCGGCTCGGTGGCATGCGGGCGGTGAATCCTCGCAACGGCGACAGGTTGAGGCCGGGCTACATCTACGTCGGCAGCCCGAATCAACACCTCGAGGTAAGCGACGGGACGATTCACCTCACGCACGGCCCGCGGGTCAACGGCATGCGACCGGCGGTCGATGTTCTGTTCCGATCAGCCGCGGCGGCATATGGGCCTCGCGTCGTGGGCGTCATTTTGTCGGGCGGACTCGACGACGGAAGCGTTGGCCTTGCGGCGATTCGTGCGGCCGGCGGCGTCGGCATCGTGCAGAGTCCTGACGATGCGCTGATGGACTCCATGCCGAAGAACGCCATCGGTGTCGCCGCACCGGACCACGTCGTGCCGGCGGACAAGATCGGCGAAACCATCGGGCGCGTCTTGGGCAAGGGCGCGCCGCAAAAACAAGGGTCGACGGGAGGGATCGACATGGAAGCGGTGGGAGCCAACGACACAAACGGCGACGTGACGGGGGTCACATGTCCCGACTGTCATGGAAGCATCTGGCTGCAGAAGGACAAGAGTGGTGCTGTCGCGTTCACCTGCCGCGTCGGCCATTCGTACTCGCCCGAGTCCTTCTTCGAGATCCAGGCCGAGAACGTCGAGGACGCCCTCTGGGCTGGTGTACGGTCGCTCGAGGAGCAGGCATCGTTTGCGGGGGTGATGGCGTCGCGCGCCAACATGATGGAAGACAAACAGGCAGCCGAGCGCTGCGAACGGCGCCGACGGCTCGCGGGCCAGAACGCGGAAGTGCTCCGCAGGCTCGTGCTCGACCGCTCCGAAGCGTAGGCTCTGGTACGGGCACGTTTTTGATTTACGTAGGAATACTCCGCCGCTAGGCATTCGCCTGTGGCGGCAAGGCTGGGAGGCCGAATGCGAGATCGTCATGACATCGCCACGAGCTTTCTTAACCGACTCGCCGATCCCGGGTACCGCCTCCAGGGCGAGAATCCCGCAACCGCAACCCTCAGCGACTCCCGGCGATGGGTGCATACATACGACGAATTGATTCAGTTCAAGCGCGAGCTGCTCGAGCTCTGCCACAAGTTCGCACAACGAGCAGAACCACAGGTCGCGCGCGCCATCCGCGATACGGACATAATCCTGCTTGAGGTGCAGATCTCGCGGTTCGAGCAGAAGCGGGACTACTGGAAGATCCGTGCGACCGAGCTGGCAGGCAACGGGCGCGGTGGCCACAACTGACCGGATAGGCGCCCGGAAGAAGCACCACCCACCATTCGACATAGTCGCGTTCGCCGCCTCCGCGGGCGGCGTTTTCGCGCTCACCGAGATCCTGGGCAAGCTGCCGGGGGACTTCCCCGGGATCGTCGTCGTCGTTCAGCACCTCGACCCCCGACACCGAAGCCTCATGCCCCAGATCTTCGGCCGGCGCTCGAACCTGCCGGTGTACCAGGCCGTCGATGGGATGGAGGTCGAACCCGGCAATGTTTACCTTGCGCCACCGGATCGTCATCTTCTGGTCAACCGGGACGGCACCGTCAGCCTGACCCAGACAGAGCTCGTGAACTTCGTCCGCCCGTCGGCAGACCTGCTCTTCGAGTCGGTGGCGGCCGCCTACGGCGAGCGTGCCATCGCAGTGGTGCTCACCGGCGCGGGCAAGGATGGCTCACTGGGGGTGACGGCGATCAAGAAGCGGGGCGGCACGGTGATCGTCCAGGACGAGGCAACCTCTGAGTTCTTCGGGATGCCGTCCGCCGCGATCCGCACCGGATCTGTTGACTTTGTGCTCTCGATCGATGAGATTCCTGGAGCCTTGACGACCCTGATGAGCGGCGAGGCGCCCGATTGACGCTGGAAGCGGGGACGCAGTTCGAAAACGTCATCGAGTATCTCCGCGAATCGCGCGGCGTCGACTTCACCGGCTACAAGCGCGGGAGTCTCGTGCGGCGCGTCGCCAGGCGGTGCACCGAGCTCGGCATCGACAGCTTCGGGACGTACCTCGACTATCTCCAGGTCCACGCCGACGAATTCCCGATCCTCTTCGACAAGATCCTCATCAACGTCACGGAGTTTTTCCGCGACGAGCCGGCGTGGGACCACCTTCGCGAAAACATCGTTCCCCGGATCATCGCCAAGAACGGGCTGATCCGCGTCTGGAGCGCGGGCACGGCATCGGGCGAAGAGGCCTACTCGATCGCGATGGTGCTGTGCGAGGCGCTCGGTGCGGAGCAGTTCCTCCGTCGGGTCAAGATCTACGCCACTGACATCGACGAGGAGGCGCTCAACAAAGCCCGCGCCGGTTACCTGCCGAAGGAGCTCGAGTCACTCGACGAGTCTCTGCGCACCAAGTACTTCGAGCCGCAAGCGTCTCGCTTCGTCTTTCGGGCAAGCCTCTGCAGGGCGCTCATCTTCGGCCGGCACGACCTGATGCAGGACGCGCCCATCTCCAGGCTCGACCTGCTCATCTGCCGGAACACGCTTATGTACTTCACGGCCGAGGCGCAGGGGCGCATACTCGCGCGCTTCCACTACGCGCTCAACGACGATGGGTACCTGTTTCTCGGCCGCGCGGAGATGCTGCTCACGCATGCCGCGCTGTTCAGCCCGGTCGACCTCAAGCAGCGCATCTTCACAAAAGTCGCGCGGCTGCAGCTGCGCGAGCGGTTGATGCTGCTCGCGCAGTCGGGCAGCGCGGAGGCAACCAACCACGTCGCGCGTCAGTTGAGGGTGCGCGAGCTGGCCACCGAAGGCGTTCCATACGCACAGCTGGTGGTCGACGCCGTCGGGGTGCTGGTCAGCGCCAACGTCGCGGCCCGGCGCATGTTCGACATCCCACCCGGTGACATCGGCCGTCCGCTCAAGGATCTCGATGTGTCCTACAAACCGATCGATCTCCGGTCCCCAATCGACCGCGCGTATCGCGAGCGCCGTCCGGTAGCGATCCCCGGCACCGAGTTCCGCCTGCCCGACGGGGCTCTGCGGCTGTTCGACATCCATGCCGCCCCGCTGATCGACGAGGATGGGTCGGTCGTCGGCACGAGCATCTCGTTCGTCGACGTCACCAACGTGTCGAACCTGAAGTCGGAGCTCGAGCGGTCGAGGCAGGACGTTGAGACCGCTTACGAGGAGCTCCAGTCGAGCAACGAGGAGCTGGAGACCACCAACGAAGAGCTCGAGTCGACGAATGCCGAACTGCAGTCCATCAATACGGATCTCCGCATGCGCACCGACGAGGTGGCGCGCTTGAACACGTTCCTGCTCGCCATCACGGGCAACATCGAGGTCGGTGCCGCTGTCATCGACAGCGACATGCGCATCCAGGTGTGGAACGAAAGGGCGGCCGATCTGTGGGGCCTCCGCTCGGACGAGGTCGTGGGCAAGCCGTTCTTCGACCTGGACATCGGCCTGCCGGTCAAAGATATCCGTCCGATGGTTCGGGCGGTCATGGACGGCAAGCCGACGCACGATTCGACGGTCGTCGAAGCCACGACTCGCCGGGGTAAGCGCATTCAGGCGCGGATCATGGTGTACGCGCTGTCGGACGGCGAGCGTGCGATCGGCGTCGTCGTGGTCATGGAAGAAACGCCGGCGAGTGAGCCGGCGCCGGCGAGGAGCTAGCCGACCGAAGCGGCGACGGCGGTGCGCATGGAGTCGGTCCAGCTGTCCACCATCGCTTCGACCATCTCGATGTCGGTCGACGCCTCGTAGCGGTCGTCGGGCGGCAGCTCGACGATGGACTTGCGCAGCCTGGAGGCGAGCGCCATACCTTTCTCGACGAGCCGGCCGTACGCGATCGGCCAGTAGTCCCGATGCTCCGGCGATCCGTACTGGATCATCGTCGACCGGTACTCGTGTTGGGCCGAATGGGTATCGGTGCGCAGCCTGTCGACTCGTTCGCGCAGGTGCTCGTTCTCGTGGTCGCCCAGCCGGCGCTCGGCTGAAGCCAGCATCAGGCGCTTCGACTGCAGCACCAGCAGCCGGCCCGTGACCAGTTGGCGAGACAGCTCGGGGGAGATCACTCGGCCGTCGCCCTCACGAGCGCCTCCGAGATCCCGTACCCGCGATTGCGGATCACGGTGATGACATGCTCGAGACCGACGTCACGCAGCCGGCTGCGCAGACGCATGATGTAGGTCCTCACCTGGGCGTCGGAAAGGCGTGAGTTCTGCCAGGCCAGCGTGGCCAGCTGCTTGCTGGTGAACGGCCGGCGAGGATGGCGGAGCAGGAAGTCGAGCAGGTCCGCCTCGCGGCGCGTCAGGCGCAGCGACTTGCCCGCATACGTCAGCAGGTGCTCCTTGCGGTCGATGACGACGCCGGCGAGCTCCGCATGCCGGTCGCGCCACGCGGCGAGGCGGTTCTCGATGAAGCCGAGGTTCCCGGTGAGCTCCTCGGCGTCCGCGGAGCCGTTGGCACGGGCGATCACCGAGCGAAGGACGGAAGCCATCTCCTCGTAGATCGCGATCCATCCGGCGACCTCGGGCAGGACCGATGTCGTCATATCTTCGCCCGGGAGCCGCTGCAAATCGCGCCGCTGGAACTCGCGCACGGTCGCCTCCATCCTCTGACTCTACAACGCAACGTCAAAGCGGGGGCAGCGATTTTGGCCCGGAATGTTGCGCTTGCGGAGATATTGTGTAACCCGCAATGGCTGCAGGGGGCAGCGGGTCACGTGTTTTACACCGGGGGGCATCCACAGGGCAGGGGGCCGCGGTCCGGAGGGAGGGCCAGGCCCCTTTGCCATCTCTTGAGCCGTACGTGCCGGCGCTGGACAGCCTCGAGGAGATCTCGGGCTGGCTCGGCACCTTTCGCGAGCGCCTACGCCAGGCGCGCACCGACGAGCACGCGAGCGTGGCGGCGCTGGTCGATCAGCTGGAGGCCCGTTACGTCATGAGGCGGGCCGAGCTCTCGTAACGCTCAGGGACATGAGCCAGGTCAGGTCCAGAGCTCCGATCATCCCCTCCGGAATCGTGAGCATCGGCCAACCGATCCGGGTGATCATCGTCGAGAACCATCAGCTGGTGTCGGAAAGCCTGGGCGCGTTGCTCGACAGTCAGAAAGACATGGAGGTCGTCGGCAGGGCCAGCTCCGTGGCCGAGGCGTCGGCACTGCCAAGGGGTCTCGCGCCACATCTCGTCGTCATGGACTTTCACCTCGGTGATGGCACCGGCCACGACGCCGCGATCGCCATGCGCGACCTGTACCCGAACGTGAGGTTCGTCTTTCTCAGCCGCGATGAGACCGAGGACGCGCAGCTCGCCGCCATCGAGGCCGGCGCGAGCGCCTACCTGCACAAGTCGACTCCCGCGAGCGACGTTGTCCGCGCCATCCGCGATGTGGCTCGCGGGGTGAGCCTCTTCACTCCCGCCATGATCGCCCGCCTGGTGGCGCTTGGTCGCGACAGGGAGCATATGCGCGAAAGCCTCAGCCCACGCGAGCTCGAGGTTCTTCAGCGCCTCGCCGAGGGCATCCCCACGAGGGAGATAGCGAAGCGGCTCGGCATCAGCTACTCGACTGTGCGCACGCATGTGCGCTCGATCAGCCACAAGCTAGGTGCGCGATCGATGGTGAGCGCGGTCGTGACCGCGCGCGAGCTCGAGCTCCTCACCTAGAGGGACGTGACGCCCACCTCGACCTGACGGGTCCGGGGCCCGTCCCACTCGCATAGGAAGATCGCCTGCCAGGTGCCCAGCGCGAGCTTGCCCGCCCGCACGGGTGCCGTGCAGGACGGACCGACCAGGACCGTTTTGATGTGCGAGTCGGAGTTGCCTTCGGCGTGCTCGAACACCGCCTCCTTCGGGACGAGCTCGGCGAGGTGCGACTCGATGTCCGAGGCCACGTCGGGATCCGCGCCCTCGTTGACGGTCACACCCGCCGTCGTGTGCGGGACGAAGACGTGGCACACGCCGTCCTTGACGCCCGACTTCTCGACGGCTTCGGCCACGTGCTCGGTGATATCGACGAGCTGAGCCCTGCGGTTGGTCTTGACCTGAAAGCTCGTCCAGCTCATGGCAAGAAGATTCTCATCCCTATCGGATAGTCGGGACTAACCGTGTTTCCAAGCGTCGAAGTGCCCGGATAGTCCGGACTATCCGGGCACCAGCGAGATCGCCCTCTACCTTCGGGCCGGCACCTGCTCCAGGACTTTCTGCGATTCCCGAATGAAAGCAGGGATGTCGGACGGCTGTCGCGACGTCACCAGGTTGCCGTCCACGACCACCTCCTGGTCGACGACGTTCGCGCCGGCCTTCTTGAGGTCACCCTGCACCGTCTTCCAGGCGGTCATGCGGTGGCCCTTGTACTCGTCCGCGCTGAGCAGCAGCTGCGGGCCGTGGCAGATCGCGAGCACGGGCTTGCCCGTCTGCATGAAGGCTTTGACGAATTTGACCGCCTCGTCGTGCGCCCGCAGCTTGTCCGGGCTCGAACCGCCCGGGATGAACATGGCGTCGAACTCGTCGGGCTTTACATCTTTGAACGATCGCTCGACGGTCGTCTTGACCTTGCCCTTGTCACCCTCGAGCTGGGCGCCCGCCTCCAGGCCGACGATCACGACCTCATGGCTGGAATTGCGGAAGGCTTCGTACGGTTCTTTGAACTCGGAATCCTCGAACTTCGGACCGAGCACGCATACGATCTTCATGCGGCACCTCCTTGGTTTTCGGGTTTCAAACCCCACCTTACGAGGTAACTACTAGCTGCATGCAACTCCAGACCAACGATTCACTGTGGCTTGACGAACCCGACGAAAGCTCTCCGCAGATCGCGGATGTCCTCTCCGATCTGGAGCAGGAGCGACCCCAGGCCGCGCCCGACGCCGGCCAGATCGACCCCGACGACGCCCTCGGCGCCTACCTGCGCGAGATCGGCCGCGGAACGCTTCTGAACAAGGAGCAGGAGATCGAGCTCGCCAAGCAGATCGAGGCCGGTTCGGAACGCGCGCGGCAACGGATGACCGAGGCCAACCTGCGCCTGGTGGTCTCGATCGCCAAGAAGTACCAGGGCCGCGGCATGCCGCTGCTCGACCTCATCCAGGAGGGCAACGTCGGCCTGATGCGCGCCGTGGCCAAGTTCGACTACCGGCGCGGCTTCAAGTTCTCGACGTACGCGACGTGGTGGATCCGCCAGGCCGTCCTCCGGTCGATCGGCGACCAGGCACGGACGATCCGGCTGCCGATCCACATCGGCGACCAGACCAACAAGCTCGTGCGCGTCACCGACAGGCTCCGCGACTCTCTCGGCCGGCAGCCGAGCGACGACGAGGTCGCCGAGGAGCTCGGGCTGACCCCGCTCGAGGTGGAGGCGCTGCGCCAGACGGCCCGCGACACGGTTTCGCTCGAGACCCCGATCGGGGAAGAGGGCGACACCGAGCTCGGCCATCTCATCGAGGACGTCCAGGCCGAGTCCCCCGCGATGGCCGCGCTCGAAGCCGACCTCAAAGACCAGATCGACGAGGTGCTGCGCACGCTCGAGGCGCGCCAGAGACGCGTTCTCCAGCTCCGCTTTGGCCTGACCGACGGGCACCAGCGCCCGCTCGACGAGGTCGCGCGCAGGCTCGGCACGAGCCGCGAGACGGTGCGCCAGCTCGAGCGCCAGGCGCTGGATCGCCTGCGCCGTACGGGCCGGGCGGCAGCACTCAAGCCGTACTCGCAGAACTAACCGGCCACCCCTCTTGCGGCCGGCTTGAACATGCATATATTTGGGCGTCGTAGGCAGAGTGTTTGACTTTGAGGAGGGGCGCATGCCAAGGGCAAAGCAGCTGACGGTCTCTGTGACTCCGGATCGCCCGGGAGCGCTCGGCGACATCGCCACGGCGCTCGGTTCCAAGAAGGTCAACATCGTCGGCATCTCGGGCGGCAAGATGGGCGAGCGCGGCGTCATCTGGATGGTGGTCGACAAGACGGCCGCGGCCAAGAAGGTGCTCGCTCAGAACGGCTGGGACGCGGGCGAGGACGAGATCCTCGCGGTGACGCTCACCGACTCTCCGGGCGCGCTCGGCCGCTTCGCCACGAAGCTCGGCAAGGCGGGCATCAACATCAACTTCATGTACGCCGGGTCGGCGGGGAGCGCCCGCAAGCTGACCGGCTACTTCGGAGTGTCCGACCTCAAGGCCGCGCTCAAGATCCGGCCCTAGATCCCGCGCTCGAGGCGGTTGAACGCCCGGCGGATCTGGCTTCTGGCCTCTTCCGTCAGCGCTTCACCGCGCACGCCTTCGCGGACGCGATGGCGGACGTGCTCGACGAGCGCCCGGTGGGTGCCCATCAGCGCGGCCGCCACGGCCGCATCTTCCAGGTCGGGGTCACCTTCTCCAAGCAGCTCCGCCAGCTGCCTTGCGTAGCGGTCGACGATTTCGCGTTCATGCGCGGCCAGCGAAGGGCTGGCGGCGTAGGCGTCCGTCGCCTTCTTGATCGCGGCCGAGCGCTCTGGGCTCTTCAGCCCCTCCGCGCTCTCGAGCAGCTTGCGGCGAAAGGCTTTGAGCGCTGACTCGCCAGGCTTGCGCGCGCGCACCGCTTCGAGAAGCTCGTCTTCGAAGAACCGCATGCCCGCATAGAACAGGTCTTCTTTGGTGGGGAAGTAGTTGAAGACCGTGACCTCCGAGACGTTGGCCGCGCGCGCCACTTCCGCAACGGTCACGTTCTCGAAGCCTCGCTGTTGGAAAAGGTGTCGGGCCGCCGTGTAGATGGCCTCCCGCGTCTGCTGCTTCTTGCGCTCCCTGAGCCCGACTTCGATCGGCATATCGCCAGTCTAGCGGAATAGCTTGAGCCGCTGTATGATTTAAGTCGCTAAAGAAATACAGTGGCATAAGGAGGCTGGTGTGGATCTCTACTCGATAGCTCTGTTTCAGCACATCGTCGGCGCGCTCCTGGTTTTCGTGCTGCTCACGATCGAGGGGCTCGCGCTGCGGTTCGGCTTTCCGTACGCACAGCTGAACCGAATCCTCGGTCCGGTGGCCGCTCTGCTCGTACTCGTGCCGGGGCTCTACATGATGAAGGTCCAGTGGGGCTGGACCGGCTGGGTCGTCACCGGCCTCGTGGCGTACGTGCTGATCGCCGCGATCGGCGCTTACACGGGCATCCGGCTCATGGGGGGCCGCATGGATGCCCGTGCGGCGATCATCTCGTGGCTCGTTCGGGTAGGCGTCGCGCTCGCGGTGGTCTTCGACATGAGCGTCAAGCCGAATGCGGTGGCATCGGTCTTGGCGGTGGTGGTCGGCGCCGCGCTCGGGCTGGCCGGCGGCATGGTGGTGCGCCGCCGGGCGGTGCAGGCATGAGCTCGGTTGCTGCGCCTCTCGAGGCCACGCGCCGCAGCGAAGGGCGCCGGTGGCTCGCGCTGGGTTTCATCGCCGGGGCCCAACTCATGATCGCCCTCGACGCGACGATCGTCAGCATCGCCCTGCCATCGGCGCAGCACGCACTCGGCGCGACCGATTCCGACCGGCAGTGGGTCATCACCGCATACACGCTCGCGTTCGGTGGGCTGCTTCTTTTCGGCGGACGCGTCGCCGATTCGCTCGGCCGGAAGCGATCGCTCCTGATCGGGTTGGCGGGCTTTGCGCTCGCTTCGGTCGCGGGCGGCGCCGCGCCGACGTTCACGTTTCTGATCGCTGCTCGTGCGGTGCAGGGTGCGTTTGCCGCGCTGCTCGCGCCGACTGCGCTCTCACTTCTGGCGGTGACGTTCAGCGAGCCGAAGGAGCGCGCCACGGCGTTTGCGGTGTACGGATCGATCGCCGGCAGCGGCGCAGCCATCGGCATGCTCCTCGGCGGCGTCCTGACCCAATACCTGAGCTGGCGCTGGTGCCTGTACGTCAACCTTCCGATCGCGGTCGCAGCCGGCATCGGTGGGTGGATCTTCGTGCGACCGACGCAAGCGCGACCGACCGCATCGCTCGACCTCCCTGGTGTGGTGCTTGCCGGCACCGGTCTCGTCGCCATCGTCTACGCGGCGTCCTCGCATACAGGCGGACTCGTTGCCGCCGGACTCTTCCTGCTCGCAATGTTTGTGCTCCGCGAGCTGCGAACCCGCGATCCGCTACTGCCGATGCGCATCGTCACCGACCGCGTTCGCGGCGGCGTGTATCTGACGGTCGGACTCGTGCTCGCCGGCATGTTCGGCGCGTATCTCTTTCTCACGTATTACTTCCAGGTCGCTCATCACTACACGCCAATGCAGGCCGGGCTGGCGTTCCTGCCCATCACGCTCGGCTCGCAGGCGGCATCGTGGCTGATCGCCCGGCGCCTCATGCCGCGCCTGCCGGCCCGCGTCCTCATCGTCGCCGGGGCAGTCGTTTCTGCCGCCGCACTGGCAATGCTCGCGCAGCTGCGCCCCGATTCGAATTACCTCGCGATGATCGGGCCCGCTGAGCTCCTGCTCGGCGCGGGGCTGTCGACGATGATGGTCCCGGCCTTCAGCAACGCCACCCGAGGGGTCGCTGCCCACGAGGCGGGGGTGGCGTCAGCTGTGGTCAACGCCACGCAACAGGTGGGCGCCTCGATTGGAATCGCGGTCCTCAACTCCATCGCCGTCGTCCATGGCTTCGCGACCGCGACCGCGTGGGGAGCGGGGATCATGCTGCTCGCCGCGGTTGTCGGAGGGGTGCTCATCAACGCCCCCAGACCGTCGCCCAGAAGCGCTTGACACGGGTGGCGATGCGCTGTATTCTACCGCTTAGTTAATTAGCCAAATGGAAAACTATGGGAGCTGATCAGCTGAGCGTCACGTTTGCAGCCCTCGCCGACCCCACCCGGCGAGCGATCCTGGCGCGTCTTGCCCAGGGCGAGGCCTCGGTCACGGAGCTGGCCAAGCCGTTCGACCTTAGCCTCCCCGGCATCTCGAAACACCTGAAAGTGCTGCAGCGCGCGGGCCTGATCACTCAGGGCCGCAACGCCCAGTGGCGGCCGTGTCGGCTCGAGCCGGCACGGCTCAAAGAGGCGTCGGAGTGGGTGGGGGAATACCGGAGGTTCTGGGACGAGAGCTTCCAGCGCCTC
>DASSLJ010000090.1:0-4664 GCA_035689585.1 Candidatus Dormiibacterota bacterium | reverse complement strand
CCCGATGCGTCGAAGCAGGTCCGACACCTCGTCCATCCGTGCAAGGTCCTCGCAGACAAGGGGAGCGGTCGTCGCTCCTCCGCCGAAATCGATCAGGTTGATCGCCCGCGGACCGATGTCGACCGCCTCCCACCACAGCTTTCGGGGGTCGAGCGATCGCGCCAGGTGGTACTGGTTGATCTGCTGGCCGTCGAGGCTCCAGCGGTGATGCTTGTCCTGCTCGAGCCGCTGCCATCCCGCGGCGGTGTGTACGCCGAGGTGCAGATAGTTGCGCCCGAACACGCCCGAAGACCCGGGTGTGCGCACGCCGGCGATAAGGAACGTCGCTCCGGACTCGAGCAGCGCATCCTCGAGGGCGGGAATGTGATCGGGCTCGAGCGCCGCTTCGGGAAGCACGACGGCGTCGATTCGCTGGACCTGGGCTCGTGCCGCTTCGAGCAGTGATCGGACGTAGTCGATTTCAAAGGCGGGCGTCGGCTCGAATTCAAAGAATCCGAAAACGTCTTCGTCCATGTTGCCGAGAGGCGTCGCGACGGGATGGAAGTCGCGTGCCTGGACGTTGAGCGGCCACGGAATCAGGACGAGGTTGTAGTCCTGGCGACCCGCCAGCGCGGCCGCGACGCCGGCATCCGGTCCGACCCTCGTCCAGTGCAGGTCGACGGATTCGTAGCAGAGGGCGAGATATCGCGAGAGGGAGCGAATGGTGATGCCTCGCGTCGTGAATCGACCCTTCGGTACCACCCGCACGCGCGACGGTGAGATTCGCGACAGCGAGCCCGTCTCCGCGAGCATCTCCCAGGCGCGCTGGTCGCAACTTGGGCACGGAGTGGGACTCGCG
Source organism: Candidatus Dormiibacterota bacterium (assembly GCA_035689585.1). Taxonomy (GTDB): domain Bacteria; phylum Chloroflexota; class Dormibacteria; order Dormibacterales; family Dormibacteraceae; genus 40CM-4-65-16. The sequence continues at coordinate 3,826 of DASSLJ010000090.1, read as the reverse complement.
GGCGCTGCGAGCCATCCGCACGCTTCATCGGCCACCGCATGCAATGTCAGGAGCGCGACGCACACGTCCCAGGCTTCGCCGCTCTCGATCTTCGCCAAGGGCAGGTTTCGAGCGTCACTCAAGGTCTTCCAGCAGCGGCTTACGAGCGTCGGGAGCGCGGCGTGCGTATCAAGCGCTGAAGCCCTCCAGGCCCGTGCAGCCGCCGTGACTCGCTGGTTCCAGTCGAGGTTCGGCGGCCAGCGTTTGCCGGAAGGTGGTGCGACGACGAAGCGGTACGCCTGCGTGTGATCGAGGACCAGGTTGCTGACCGCGAAGACGTCAGGCGGCCAGCTCGGAATCTGATCCCAGCGCGGAGCGGGGGAGAAGGCGTGAATGAAAGAGCCGACCGTGCGTGAGCTGCCGGACGATACGCCGGCGGCACCGACGTCGGAGCGTTGCGTTCTGGAGGACGGCCAATCCATCACGGCATCGACGCAGTTGCCGTTTAGCTTCCTGTCGACGGCCTTGACCAAGTAGGGCCGAAAGTCCCTACCGGTACGGGAATTGGCCGAAGTCCCGTGCGGCGCGGCCTGCCACCCGGCGAAGGGTGATCCCTCGCGGCTCTCCGTACCGTTGTAACTGGAAATGGAGGCGGGGTCCCGGATCGAACGCCGGCGTGTGCGCTCGTTCTTTGCGGGCTTGCTCGTGGTCAGCGCGGTGCTCGAAATCGTCAGCTCGCTCGTGGTGACCCATCAGACGCGCACGCAAGTCCTCGAGGCGCTGTTGCCGGCGAGCGTCACGCTCGGCGGCCGCACCGGCGCGGTCCTGTCGGGATTCGGGCTGCTGCTCCTCGCCACGGGCATCGCTCGCGGCAAACGCATCGCGTTGCGGCTGACATTGGCGGTGCTCGGAGCGACGGTCATGTTCGAGCTCGTCAAAGACCTCGACTTCGAGGCCGCCGCGCTGTTCGGATGGATCCTCTTCGGTCTTTGGTGGTTCCGCTCCTATTTCGACGCGGATTCCGATCCGTCGCGCATGAGGTGGGGCCTGGCCGTGGTCGCAAGCGGTCTACTCGCGGCGGTCATCTACACGGTCGCCGGCGCGGCGATCCTCCAGGGTGAGCTGCGTCCGGAGTTCGGCGTGGTGCGCTCGCTCGAGTCGCTCGTGCTCGCAATCGCCGGAAATCCAACGCGGTATCGAGCGGTGACGGAGCGTGCGGACTGGTTTTTGGGCTCGCTCCCGATCGTCGCTTACGCACTGATCATCGTCGGCCTCATCCAGCTGCTCCGACCCGTCCTCGCCCCGCGAGCGGCTGCCGCCGAACGCGAGCGACTGCACGCGCTGCTTTCGAGGTGGGGTCGCAACTACATCTCGCATCTCGCTGTGCACGGCGCATCGAGCTATCACTGGATCGGCGATGACGCATGCGTTGCGTTCACGCTGCGCGGCAGAACAGCGCTGGCGCTGGGTGATCCAGTCGCGCCGCCGGCGAGGCTGGAACGAGCGGTTCAGCAGTTTGTCACTTACTGCGAGAAGCAGGACTGGATCGCTGCGTTCTACCAGGTCGACGAGGCTGCTCCGTATCGCGCCTCCGGGATGAATCTCGTGTCGATGGGATCGGAGGCGATTCTCGACACATCGACTTTCACGCTGTCGGGGCGCAAGAGAGCCGACGTCCGCTATGCAGTCCATCGTTCGCAGAAGCAGGGGATGCGATTTGTCTTCGGACCGGGTTCAGAGATGGCCGCGCAGTACAGAGAGCAGCTGCACGCAGTGTCCGGACGTTGGTTGCAGATGCACCGCTCGCCCGAGCTGGCGTACAGCCTCGGCACGTTGTCGACCGTTGCCGATGCTGACATCACGCTTGGCCTTGCGTTTGCAGCTGATGGAACGCTGGAGGCATTCGTGAGCTGGCTTCCGGTTCCGATGCGCCGGGCGTGGACCCTCGACCTGATGCGCCGGCGTCCCGACAGCACATATGGCGTCATCGAAGCGCTCATCGCGCGCTCGATCGACAAAGCGCGGGGTCGTGGCATACAGGAGTTGAGTCTCGGGCTGACGCCGCGAATCCTCCATGAAGACGGCAGCGGTAACGCGTTTCGCGCCATGTACTGGGGCCTCGACCGCTTCCAGCGGAGTGGCACGCTGCACCGCTTCAAGGAGAAGTTTGGTCCCCGGTGGGAAGACCGCTACCTGGCGGTGCCGACGATGGCCGCGCTACCCGAGGTGATGGTTGCCCTGGTCCGCGCCCACGTGCCGCCGGTGTCGGCGGTGGCGGCGTGGCTGCGGTCGCTCAGGTCGCCTGAGGCTTCGGCTCCGTCACGGGCGCGGGAGTTCGCGTAAGCAACGCCGCCCCGACGCCGAGCACCAACAGGATCGTCAGGCCGATGAGCGTCACGGGTTCAGGGAAGCGGATCTTGAGCGCGGCGTCCAGTGATACGGCGCCCGGGCCGGCGAGAGCGAGGGCCGCAGCGGCGCCAAGCAGCGAGAGGTTGAACTCGAATCCGCCCTTGCTGTTCCAGAATCCCTTGGGCAGGTGAACGAGCGCGATGGCGAACAGCATCGCCGCCGCGATCGCGATGCTGGGCAGCGGGTAGAGGAGGCCGAGCGCGAGTGCTAGCCCGCCTGCAAATTCACCGACCGCCGAGATCCAGGCCCAAGCTGTCGGGGGGCGGAGGCGCATGCGCGCCATGGCGCCGGTCCAATTGGTCATGCCGGGGCCACCCCACCAGCCGAAGAGTTTTTGCGCTCCGTGCGCGGCGAGGATGCCGCCAACGACCAGTCGAAGAATCAACAATCCTGCTGCAGCCATGACGTCACATTACCGAAGAGGCGCGCGGCCAAACTTCGGACGGTCGATAGACTCAGCCGTCAGGGCCCGTAGCTCAGTTGGTTAGAGCGGCCGACTCATAATCGGCTGGTCGGTGGATCGAGGCCACCCGGGCCCACGCCATGTTCAATTCAAGGTTTGGCTTTAGGTTTCGCGGCGCCTTGCTGTAATCGCACAGCCCGTCATCAGGTAGCTGCCGAACGCGATCAGCCACAGCACGATCGGGTAGGTGTTCCACCGCTCGATGCCGCCGAGGCCGAGCGAAGCGATCGGAGCCCAATGCTGGGCGAAGAATGCGAGCGTGATCGCGGCAAGGGAGACAACGCCAAGAGGGATCCAGATGTACCGGAACACCGGAGCCGCGATGGTCGACGCCAGGATCACTGCGATACCGCCGCAGTAGAACGCCACTATGGCCACCAGCGTGTGTGCGGTCGGATTCGTGAGCGGGAAGATGCCGACGCCGAAAACTCCAAGGCCGAGAAGCGCAATCGGGATGCTGACTCGCTTCGCCTCGAATGCCCGAAACGTGAAATACGCGGCGCCGATCAGCATCAGGCCTGCGATCAGCACGGTCACGTCGAAGATGCCCGCCGACGGCTGCAGCGCAACGCTGTTGGGCGGCTCGGTTGCGCCGAGATTGCTCAATGAGTTGGTGTGAGTCGTGTAGGTCTGGGGGTACAGCGCTTCCGCGGTCAGCCAACCCATCACCAGCCCGACGCCGGGCACCATGAGCAGGACGCCGGCGACGCGCTGAGCGACCGATGGCCGGTCGCTAACGGCTGAGTAGGGCTTTAAAGCTTCGGCGACGGCTTGCCGTGGGACGACAGAACTGGCCATTTGCCAACCTCCTTGGGCTCAATCAGAACTCCAGACGCCACTCGGGCCCAGTGCCGGAAGTCCCCCGCGCCACGAGAAAAGGTCGCGTTCGACGCCTTGTCTAATGATTTGGATAAGTGATCGCGAAGCCGTGCCGCCGGACCCCCCCACCTGATTGTTAGCTTGTCGCTTAACGCC
>DASSLJ010000089.1:0-8430 GCA_035689585.1 Candidatus Dormiibacterota bacterium | reverse complement strand
TTCACCGCCGGCAGCTTCACCGACCTGCTCATCCGGGCGCTGTTGCTCGTGCCCGCGCTGCTGATCGCGATCCCGGTCCACGAGATCGGCCATGCCGTCGCGGCCTACTTCCTCGGCGACCGCTCGGTGCGTTACTTCGGTTACCTCAAACCCGACCCACGTCGATACCTCGACACGTACGGGACGATCGCGGTGTTCCTGGCGCTCGTCGGTTGGGGCCGGCGCGTACCGGTGCAGTCGAACCGGATCAGCACGCGGGGGCAGAAGGTGATCTACGAGCTGGGGGGTCCGGCCGCCAACCTGGTCGTGGGCATCGTTCTCGGGTTCGTGTTGAGGGGGCTCTTGGCGCTCGGCTTGCCTTTTTCCTTCACCCCGGGCCCCGGGCTCTTGCTCGCGGCGGTGTATGCCATCGTCTTCCTCAACCTGTCGGTCTTCGCGTTCAATCTGCTGCCGATCCCCGGCCTCGACGGGTGGAACATCATCGAGGCGCTGCTGCGGGGTCGCAACGCGCGGTTCTTCTACGACGTGGCGATGCGCCAGCGCGAGATCTGGGTGGGCTGCGTGATCGCCATCGTCGTGTTTCAGTTCCTGTTCGGCATCAGCCTCCTTTCGATCGTGATGACGCCCTTCTTCGAGCCGGCAAGCCTAATCTCATTGAACGCATGCGTCGACTACAGGATCCCGAACCTGGCGTTCCTGTTCCCCTGCCTGCTGTAGGGCGGCTGATCAACGAGCCCGCTTATGCGGAGCTCGCGAAGACCTACGGCCGCGAGCTGACCGTGGAGGCGATCCGCGCGCAGCTCACGGAGGAGCGCGGCGGCACGCCCAATGGCGAAGCGCGCGAGAGGGCGGTGGCCGACCGGTTGCGTGCGCTGACGTCGCCGAAGCTGCGGCGCGTCATCAACGCCACCGGTGTCGTCCTCCACACGAACCTCGGGCGAGCCCCGCTCTCGCGGTCCGCGCTCGACGCGCTCTCCGTGGCGGCCGGCTACAGCAACCTCGAGCTCGACGTTGCCACCGGGAAACGCGGGGAGCGGTCGTCGCTGGTCTCCGGATTGCTGACCACGCTGTTTGCGTGCGAAGCGGCGCTCGCGGTCAACAACAACGCGGCTGCGGTGCTGCTCGCGCTGACCGCGCTCGCGAAGGGCAAAGAGGTCATCGTGTCGCGCGGCCAGCTCGTCGAGATCGGCGGCTCGTTCCGAATGCCCGACGTCATGCGGCTGTCGGGCGCGCGCATGGTCGAGGTGGGCACGACCAACCGGACGCGTGCCGCCGACTACGAGCAGGCGATCACACTGCGAACTGCAGCGCTGCTGCGTGTGCACACATCGAACTTCCGGGTCAAGGGTTTCACCGAAACCGCAGGGCTTGCCGAGCTCGCGGCGATCGCGCACGCGCATGGCGTGCTGTTGATCGACGACCTCGGCAGCGGCGCGACCGAAGCGATCGGTGACGAGCCGACCGTCACGGAATCGCTGCGCCAATGCGATGTCGTGACCTTCTCCGGCGACAAGCTTCTCGGGGGTCCCCAGGCGGGGATCGTGCTGGGTCGCTCCGACCCGATCAAGCGAATGGCGCGACATGCGCTTGCCCGCGCGGTGCGCATCGACAAGCTCACGCTCGCGGCGCTCGAGGCAACCCTGCGGCAGCGGTTGATGGGTCACGACGAGGACATCCCCGTCGAGCGGATGCTCCACGTGCCTGCAGACGAGCTGCGCCGGCGCGCCGGATTCTGGTCGGTGAAGCTCGCCGACCGCGGCGTCGAGACGACGCTGATCGAGGCCTCGTCGGCGGTTGGCGGCGGATCGCTGCCCGAGGAGCCATTGCCCACGGTCCTGCTGGCGATCAAAGGCCCGGCGTCGCGACTGCTGGCGGCCTTGCGTCAAGGCGAGCCGGCAGTGATCGCCCGAATCGAGAACGACCTGTGCTGCATCGACCCGCGCACGGTTTTGAAGGGCGAGGACGAGACGCTGGTCGACTGCATCGAGGCCGCGGTCAAAGCGCTTCGTGCGCCGTAGCCGAGTGCCCTCGCATCTGCGCTGGCCTTGGCGGCCGGGCGCCTTCGGCGCTGAAGCCGGCGTCGACTCCTGCGCGCGCTCGGTCACGCACCACGGTGCGCTCCCTCGCGTGCTCGTCGTCTCCTTGGCTCCGGCCGCCGATGCCGCGCATATGCGTCGGGCCTCGACTCCGACGCACGCCCGATGAGCTTCGTCGTCGGCACCGCGGGCCACATCGATCACGGCAAGTCCACGCTGATCGAGGCTTTGACCGGCATCGATCCAGACCGCCTCGCCGAGGAGAAGCGGCGCGGTATGACGATCGATCTCGGATTCGCTCACATGACGCTGCCAAGCGGCCGCGAGATCGGGATCGTCGACGTTCCCGGCCACGCACGATTCATGCGCAACATGCTCGCGGGCGCGCACGGGCTCGACGCGGTGCTGCTGGTCATCGCCGCAGATGAAGGCGTGATGCCGCAGACGCGCGAGCACCTCGACGTCATCGAGCTGCTCGAGGTGCCGCGCGGAATCGTCGTCCTGACCAAGGTCGACCTGGTCGAATCCGATTGGCTCGAGCTCGTGAAGGAAGAGGTGCGCAAGTCGATCAAGGAGTGGCCGATCGTCAGCGTGTCCGCCGTGACGGGTGAGGGAGTTGCTCGTCTGGTCGACGAGCTCGACGCCCTGCTCGCGGATGCGTTGCCGCGAGACGACGCCGGACGGCCGCGCATGCCGATCGACCGCGTCTTCACGATGAGCGGCTTCGGCACCGTGGTGACCGGCACGCTGGTCGATGGCACGATTCGCGTCGGCGACGACATGGCCGTCATGCCTTCCGGCCGCGCGGTGCGCGTCCGCGGCCTGCAGCGACACAACGAAAAGGTCGAGAGCGTGGGCCCGGGCAACCGCGTGGCGGCAAACCTCACCGGCGTCGAAAAGAGCGACCTGTCACGAGGTGATGTCCTCGCGGCGCCGAACTCACTCGAGCCGACGCGACGCGTCGACGCGAGAGTGCGCGTCGTTTCATCGGCGGCGTCGCCTCTGCGACACGGTATGGAACTGCTCCTGCACACCGGGACCGCCGAGGTGCCCGCGCGGCTCATCGTGCTCGAAGGCGAATCGATCGCTCCTGGTAGCGAAGCGTGGGTGCAGCTCTACCTCGCGCGCCCCATCGCGGTCGCGGCGCAGGACCGATTCATCCTGCGCATCGCAAGTCCTGCCCAGACGGTCGCCGGCGGAACACTTGTCGACATCGCGCCGCGCAAACACTCGCGGCACGACACCGCGGTTCGTGAATCGCTCGATCGGCGGGCGGCCGGCAACGTGCTGGAGGAAGAGCTGCGTAAGTATCCGCGTGGCGTCACGGTCGCCGGTTTGTTGAAGGCAAGCGTGGCGCCAGACGGCGACGTCGCGGCGCTCAGGGCGCGGCGTCTCGGCGAATGGATCTTCAGTGACGATGCGTGGCAGTCCGTTTCGGCGAGCGCCGCTCGCGAGCTCGCCGCCTACCACGCGAGCTTCCCGCTTCGCCCCGGCATGGCGCGCGAGGAACTGCGCAACAAGATCGGTGTTTCCGCGGCGGCGTTTCCTGCCGTCGTGAAGGGTCTGGTCGAAGACGGTCGCGCCATCGAGCGCAACGGCTCTTCGCTTGCCGCTCCTGGCCACGAAGTCGCCGTCGATGACGCTGGCCTCGTGAGACTGCTCGACGAGAGCCCGCTGGCGCCGCCGTCGCTCGCCGAGGCGATGCAGAAGAGCGGCGTCACGGTGGAGACGGTGAAGGCCTTGGCGCAGCGGGGCGACATCGTGCGCGTCAGCGACGACGTCGCGTTCAGCAAGCGCGGCTTTGAGGTCGCGGTCGCGCTCGTGAAGGAAATCATCGGGCGCGATGGATCCGTGACGGTCGCCGAGCTTCGCGACCGCATGTCGGCAAGCCGCCGGCCGGTCCTCGCGTTGCTCGAATACCTCGACGCGCAGCACGTGACGCGCCGCGTCGGAGACGCGCGCATTCTGAGGTAGAGTTCCGAGACCGATGCGAATTGCGGATCTGCTTCAACGCGGCCGGCCGACGATCTCGTTCGAGTTCATGGCGCCGCGCGATGAGACCGAGGTGGACGTGCTCGAGAAGACGATCGCCGCGCTTGCCAGTCACGCGCCGGATTGGGTGTCGGTCACGTATCGCGTCCGCACCGGCGAGAAGACGCTCGAGCTGGTGACGCGAATCAAGCGCCAGTATCACATCGAGGCGATGGCGCACCTCACGTGCGCGAACACCGCCGATCGCACGCGCCAGATCCTCAACTGGATGGAGCGCGAAGGAGTGGCCAACATCCTCGCGCTGCGTGGCGACGCGCCTGCATCGGGCGAGCGATTCGTGCCGGCCGACGTGCGATTGACTCACGCGAGCGACCTCATCAGTCTGGTCCGCGGAAGTGGCTATCGCTTCGGAATCGGCGGCGCGTGCAGTGCGGAGAAGCATCCCGAGAGTCCTGACCAAGAGCACGAGATGCGCTACATGAAGTTGAAAGTAGAGTCCGGCGCCGACTTTCTTATCACACAGCTCTTCTTCGACAACAGGTTCTACTTCGACCTGGTCGAGCGGTCGCGGGCGGCGGGGGTGAAGGTCCCGATCGTCCCCGGGCTCATGCCGGTGCCGAGCCGGCGATCGCTGTCGGTGATGACCGCGATGTCAGGGGCGACGGTGCCGGCGGTCCTGCGCGAAGCGATCGACGCGGCGCCGGATGACGAAGCCGTGCGGGCGCTCGGAGTCCGCCACTGCATCGAGCAGTGCGCCGAGCTTCTGGAGGCGGGCGTCCCGGGGTTGCACTTCTACACGTTCAACCGCGCGCGCGCCCCGATCGAGATCCTCGACGCGCTGCGGGGCCAGCAACTCATCGCCTCCTGAACCCGGATAGTCCGGACTAACCGGCATTTCGGTCGCGCAATATCGCGGATAGTCCGGACTATCCGCGCGTTTCGCGGCGGTTAACCTAACCCGGTCATGTTGGTCGGCATCGACCTCGGCGGCACACAGGTCCGCGTCGCCCTCGCGCGATCCGACGGCCAGCTGTTCAAAAGCATCAAAACCCGAACCCACCTGCTGCCGACACCGCAGGCCATGGTCGACTGGGCGGCGGGCGAGATCGAGAAGCACCGCGGCAATGAGAAGGTGCGATGCATCACCATCGCGGCGCCCGGGCCGATCGACCTCAAGCGTGGCGTACTCGTCAACCCGCCGAACCTTCCTTGGCAGAACGTCCCGCTCGAGGCCATGATGGGGCGCGCCACCGGAGCGACGGTCCACCTCGCGAACGACGCCGACATGGCTGGGCTTGGCGAGTTCTCGAAAGGCGCAGGCGTCGGAACGCGGAACATGATCTACATCACCTGGTCGACTGGCGTTGGCGGCGGACTGATCATCGACGGCAGGCTGCATCGCGGTGCCCACGGGAGCGCCGGCGAGGTCGGGCACATGATCATCGACCCCAGCGGACCGCTCGACAACTGCGGGCAGCGTGGCTGCCTCGAGGCCTTCATCGGAGGCGCCAACCTCGCTCGGGAAACCGGACACCCCGCTTCCGAGCTCTTCGCAGCGGCGTCGCGCGGTGACAAGCACGCAGGCATGGTGGTCGAGCGCGCGGCGAGATATATGGGCCTTGCACTGATCAGCCTCACCAACGCCCTCGATCCCGAGATGTTCGTGATCGGTGGCGGCGTGTCGCGCTCCTGGGCGCTGGTGCAGCCAACGATGCTGGAAACCCTTCGCTCGTCGCCATTCATCAAGGCCGCCCGCCGCCCAGCTGTGCGCCGCGCCCGCCTCGGGGATCGCGCCGGGCAGGTCGGAGCGGTGGAATGGGCTCGTCTGAACCAGTAAGCGAACCAGACCTACTCGCGCTCCTGAAGCGCGCCGCCGCGGACGTCGATGTGAAGGCGTGGATCGTCGGCGGTTACGTCCGCGACAAGCTCCTCGGCAGGCCGCATCTCAACCCCGACGTCGTGGTCGAGGATGGCGACGCCCTCGCGCTCGCCCGTCGATTTGCCGCGCTGGCAGATGCGCCCGCGCCGGTCGTGTTCGAGAGATTCGGCACCGCTCAGGTGACGCTTCCGGGCCGCCTGGTCGAATTCGTGACCGCGCGCGCGGAGTCGTATGCGCCCGACTCTCGAAAGCCCGACGTTCGGCGCGCGACGCTCGACGAAGACCTGCGCCGCAGGGACTTCACGGTCAACACGCTGCTCATGGACCTCGACGGGAAGGTCCACGACCCGCTTGGCGGCCGCGCGGACCTCGAGGCCGGAGTGCTGCGGACGCCCGCCGATCCGCTCCGCACCTTTGAAGACGACCCGCTCCGAATGCTCCGCGCGATTCGCTTTGCCGCCGAGCTCGGCTTCACGCTTGCGCCGGACCTCATGCCGGCGATGCGGCGCATGAAGTCGCGGCTCACGCCTCCGGTGATCTCGATCGAGCGCACAGCCGACGAGCTGCGGCGGATGCTGGCGTCGCAGCGACCGAAGCTCGCTCTCGAGCTGCTCGACGAATCCGAGCTTCTCGACGTCATCCTCCCCGAGATCGCGGCCTGCAAAGGCGTGCCTCAAACCGGCTTCCACACTCACGACGTCTTCGGCCACACGCTGCTCGCGGTCGAGCACACGCCGTCCGACCTCCTGTTGAGACTCGGAGCGCTATTCCATGACGTCGGCAAGCCGGCGACGGCGAAGGGCGACGGCACGTTCGTGGGTCACGAGGAGGTCGGCGCGGACATCGCAAAGCGCGCGCTCGAGCGCCTGCGCTTTGCGCAGCGCGAGATCGACATCGTCACGCATTTGGTGAGACTGCACCTGCGTCCGGTCTTCTACCGCAAGGAGTGGACCGACGGTGCGGTGCGCCGGCTGGCTCGGGATGCCGGGCCACTTCTCCCTCGGCTCATGCTCCTGGCACGCGCCGACATCGCCGCGTCCGCGTACCCGTACCCCGAGAAGCTGGACGAGCTGCAGGCGCGGCTGGATCGCGTGATGGCCGAGCGGCCGTCGCGCCTCGAGGCGCTGGTCACGGGCGAGGACATCATGCGAGTTCGGGGCATCGACCCGGGGCCGGAGGTCGGCCGGCTGAAGCAAAAGCTCGAGGAGCTGGTCATCGACGGTGAGGTGCCGCCCGACCGAGACGCGATTACCGATTACTTGTCGGCACACCCAGACCTGTAGCGGCGCGGCCCGGCAGGCTCTATGCTGCCTCTAGGAGGGAGCCGCCCCTTGGAGATTCACGGAGGGAGAAGGGCGGCCGGGGAGGAATTTCGATGACTGATGTAGCGGTGGAATCTCTCAGTGCGGGAAGCACGAACGGCGATGCGCTGGTGCTCGACCCGAAAGCGACGGTGATCGCCCATGAGGACGAGCTGTCGGGCAAGCTCGTGCTCAAGGGTCCGGGCCAGGTGCTCGGCAGGTTCAGCGGCCAGATCGAGTGTGACGGTGACCTCTTCGTGGGGCCCGACGCGCAGGTCGAGGCCGATATCAAAGGGAGCAGGATCACAATCTCGGGCCTGGTTCGCGGCAACGTGATCGCCAGCAACCGGCTCAAGATCACGACCAGCGGCCGCCTCGAAGGCGACGCAACCGTGGGCGCGCTCGTCGTGCAGGAAGGCGGCGTCCACTACGGAGTGATCCGCGTCCATCCCGAAGGCATCCCCGACATCCCGCCGGAGCGTCTGGCGCAGGTGCCGGCGCAGTCGACGGTCGTAACTTTGAAGGCCGTACCCAACCCGGTCGGGAAGGTCAGAAAATTCTGGGGTGAGTTCTTCTAAACGACCAACCAGGAAGCCGGCCCGGGCTCGAGGCGACAAGAAGCCTCGCGCCCGAGCCGCTCCTGCCGCCAAGAAACCGGCTCCGAAGGCGGCGTCCAAACCGGCCCCGAAGCCTTCCCGGCCAGCGGCCGAGCTTCCGAAACCCAAGCCCCTGCCGACGCGTCCGGTGATCCCTCCGTCGCGCCCGGGCATCCGGCTAGCCGGCTCCGCGTCGTCCCGATTGACCATCAAGCCCAGCCCGTCCACGGGTCCGCGACCGCAGCTTCAGCTGTCGACCAAGGTCCGGCCGAGTGGGCCGCGCCCGCTCAGCGAGGTCGAGCTGGACGAGGACGAGGTGCTGATCGACGGCTTCGACGCGACGCTGCGCGATGAGAAGGTGCGCGTGACCGCCGTGCTGGAGCGGACCTGCGTTTACGTGGACCGCACTGGCGACCGCCGCCTGGTGCGCAAGGACGAGCTCTGGGTCGAGGCGGACAAGCTTCCGATAAGAAGGCGGGGTCTCGCTTAATCCTTCGATTAACCTAAAACCGCCGCCATGATCGAAGAGCCGAAGATCAACCGCAACCTCGCGCTCGAGCTTCTGCGCGTCACCGAAGCCGGAGCGCTCGCGGCCGCGCCACTGCAGGGCCGTGGCAACAAAGACG
>DASSLJ010000088.1:0-13603 GCA_035689585.1 Candidatus Dormiibacterota bacterium | reverse complement strand
CGAGGTAAAGGCCGAGCCCCGTGCCTTGGATGCGTGCATTGTCGGGGGTGACGATCCGCCCGAAGCGGGTGAACAGTCGGGGCATGTCTTGGGCGCTGATCCCGTGTCCGCGGTCGCGGACGATGACGACCGCGGAACTGTACTCGACGTCAACCGTGCACGTCACCGCCCTTCGGGGCGCCGAGTATTTGAGGGCGTTGTCGATCAGCGCGCTCACGGTCATCACAAGACGGAGCCGATCCCCGAGCACGTCGACCGGCTCGCCCGGCATCTCCAATCTGACGCGTTCCGCGCTACCGGTGGGTTGCGTGGTCGTGTCGACAGCCTCCCTTACCGCGTCCCGCAGGTCGACAGGCTCGAGATCGAGCTCGACGGTCTGCTCCAATCGTGCCGTTTCCAGCATCTCGTCGATCAGGCTCTTCATGGTTGCGCCCTGGGCCGACATCGTCGGAATCACGCTCCGCGCCGGCTCCGGCAGCTCACCCAGCATTCCCGTCTGCATCAGTGAGACGTAGCCGTTGATCACGGCCAGAGGTCCTCTCAGCTCGTGCGAGGCAAGAAGCAGGAACTCGGTCTTGACCTTCTCGAGAGCCTCCATCCGGCGAGCATGCTGCCTCAGCTGGTCTTCGCGCTCTTTGGTCAGAGCAATCAGCTCCTCCTGCGCTCGTTTCATATCTGTGATGTCCTGCGCCGTGCCGACGAGGGTAACCGCGTGCCGCCCGCCATCGGTCATCACGGTTCCTCGGGACAGCATGGTTCGGATCTCACCGTCCGGTCGCACGATGCGGTATTCGAATGAATATGGCTGCAGCGTTTGGATGGCTTCGTTGACGGTGTTGGTCACCAGTTCTCGATCCATTGGATGGACGGAATTCAGCACTTCATCGAAGGAGATCGGACCTCCGGTCGAGGGGTCGCGGCCGAAGAAGCGGTAGACCTCCGACGACCAGGACGTTTCGCCTCGCTCGACGCTGTACTCGTAGCTGCCGAGATGCGCCATGCGCTGCGCCTCGTCGAGCTGCCGTTCACGCTTGAGCAACTGGGCCGTTGAAGCTTCGGCCATGAATCTTGCGTGGACGAGCTCGTCGTACAGCTTCGAGCTGCGAAGTGCGAGAGACGCGAGGTGCGCGACTTGCTGCACGGATTCGACTGCCTCGCTTTCAAACGCCGGGTCGCGGTAGCGTGCCAGCGCGATCGTTCCGTGGACTTCGTCCTCGTATACAAGCGGGATCAACAGGTAGTGGCGGATCTGGCGGACGACATCGGCGACCTCGGGCGCGAGGTCTGCGGGCAGTGCAGGTTTGCCCTGCACCGGTCGTTTCGTTCTGATCAGCTCGCCGACCATCGGCTGGCTTTGCGTCTTCCAGCGGGAACCGACCGCGAGAGGCTCTTCGCTTTGATCAAACGACGCCTCCACCACCATCTCGTCGCCTTCGAAGCGGGAGACGTTACTCCTGTCGGCGTCGACCGTCTTGACGCTGAAGACCATCAGCTTCTGCACCCAGTCCATTGGAGATGACGATGCTTCGGTGAGGTCGATGGCCGCGGACACGACCTTGCTGAGGCGATCCACGCGACGCGCAGACTGGAGCGCGGCTCGCATGGCATCTGCGGCGAGAAAAGTCAGGCCAGCGACAAGCACGTAGGCCGCGATCTGGGTCAGCGCGCTTGCCGGATTGACGCCGCCCAGGAAGACGCTGACGAAGCGCAGCATGACTGCGACCGTGACCACGGCGATGAGCATCCGCCGGGTGAGAACAGATGCCGCGGCCAGGATCGCTATGACGCCGAGACCGCCGACGGTGATCTCGCTCTCCGAGTACAGGTCGACGATCAGCACGAACACGAAAGCCGCCACGCAAAGCCCGCCGATCAGGGCCCCGGCCGGCCAGTCGGCCACTGGCTCGCGCCCATAGAACCGCCGCGTCACAGGCACCGTCAGGGGGTCTGCGCTTGGCAACAGCCTGTCTCAGTTCCTGAGACGCACGGACTCTATAGCGCTGCCGGCCAGGACCTTCTCGACAACGTTGGCAAGCTCGCGCGGGTCGGTGCCAACTTTGACCAGGTAGCCGTGAGCTCCAAGTTCAAGGCTCTCACGCACCACTGAGGGCTCGTCGAAGTTCGACAGCACCACGACCGGAACCTCGCGAGTCGCATCGGATTCTTTGAGCTTGCGCAGCATCTCGATGCCGTTCAGCCTCGGCATCCTGACGTCGAGCAGGATCATGGCCGGCTTTGCGGTTGCCGCGACCTCGAGCCCAGCTTGCCCGTCAGGCGCCTCGACGACCTGATAACCGGCGTGCTCGAGAGCGACGCGATAGAGGTCGCGGACCATCGCTTCGTCGTCCACGATCAAAACGGTGGCGCTATTTCCAGTCATCACAAATGTCCAGTCGGCCGATCGCCGCTGCAAGCATCAGGCGGCCGGGACGAGGCAGTGGGGAGGCTACGCCCGCGTTTTCAACCTGACGGGTTCAATTCGAGGCGCAGTCGGACAAGATCTTAGACACCCCTCGAATAGCGTCGTCGACTGACCGTCGTCGAGCTATTTGTCAACTCAACATCGGACCGTCAGGCGAATCCACACAAGGCCCGGCTGACGCTGTAGCTGGAAGAGTGCCACCGCTGAAGCTGTACCCGGATGCGCCCGGACGGAAGGCGCGCTGGATCGGGACCGACGTGATCGTCGTCGTCTGGCTCGCCTTCTGGTCCTTCATCGGGTACTACGTCCACCAGCTGATCGAAGTTCTCCAGGCGATACCCGACGCGATCGACCGGGCCGGGAGTGCAATCGATGCTCCGCTACAGAACGCCATGAACAGGGCCGGTCAGATCCCGATCGTCGGTGCTTTGATCGTGGACAGGCTCCAGAACGCGAGCGACGCAACCGCGGGGCGGGTGCATGCGATCGCGGCAGCCCTCGGCAACATCATCGACATCGCCGCGCTCGGAATGGCGCTGGCGATCGCTGCCCCGCCCATCCTGCTCGTCATCGGCTTCTATGGATTCATCCGCTGGCGCGCGAGTCGCGAGATGGGTTCGGCGAAGCAGGTCGTGGAACTCGCGATGCGGGAGCATCCTGGCGATCAGATGAATGAGGCGCTCGCGCGACGAGCGCTCGTCGTAGTCCCCTACCGCCGTCTGGCCAAGGTCAGCTCGGATCCCCTCCGCGAGCTGGAGGCCGGCCATTACGACGCGCTCGCCGCGGAAGCGCTGAGGGCGGCCGGGCTCAGCCCAGACCTCGCGCGGCCATCGGCTGATGCGGCCACCGCGGTGGAACGCGCTCCCGAGGCGCTGAAGCCGCACGTGGAGTGACAGGCTGCATGCGAAGCGCATCGCTCAATCCCTAATGTGAAATTGGCGGTACACAGCACTCCGTAACTCGTCGCTCGAGCTGAATGGGGGATTGCGAATGAACGTCGTCGACTGGCTGCTCGATTCCGACCCGGCGATCCGGTCGCAGGTGATGCGGGATCTGACTGATGCTTCGGACGAGGCCGTGGCCGCGGAGCGGGCTCGCATCGGGACCGAAGGCTGGGGCGCGCGTTTGCTCGCATCGCAGCGCGAGGACGGCCACTGGGATGTCAGCCCACCAACCTTCAGCTCGCCGAGGGCGGCCAACTGGTGGAATTCGCTGCCGTCATCACAGAAAGGAACCCTGTTTCCCGAGTGGACTTCGACGGCCTGGACGTTGATGCTGCTCCGAAACTTCGGGCTCGATCCGGCGAGCGCAGAAGCGCGTCGCGCGGTCGCACGTGTGCGCGACAACGTCCGGTGGGAGCACGACGGCGAGCCGTTCTTCGCGGGCGAGGTCGAGCCCTGCATCAACGGCAAGGTCGTGGCGCTCGGTGCCTACTTCGGAGAGGACGTCAGCCCTGTCGTCCGAAGGTTGCTTGGCGAGCAGATGAGCGACGGTGGTTGGAACTGCGAGCAGGAGAACGGATCGACGCGTGGGTCATTCCACTCGACGATCGAAGTGCTCGATGGGCTGCTCGAGTACGAACGCGCCTTCGGCGCTAGGGCGGAGGTGACAGCGGCTCGCACGCCAGCCCACGACTACCTCATGGACCGGCGAATGTTTCGGCGCCTCTCGACCGGCGAAGTCATAGATCCGGCTTTCACGCAGTTCTCGTATCCGACGTACTGGCACTACGACGTTCTGCGAGGTCTCGACTACCTGCGTGCGGCCGGTGTCCCTTACGACGCACGGTTGGCGGAAGCAATCGGACTCCTGGAGACCAAACGCGGGCGTGACGGCTGCTGGCCGGTCGAGAACGTCCACCCCGGCCGGATGCACTTCGCGATGGATGACGGCGAAGGCAAACCGAGCCGTTGGAACACACTAAGAGCAATGCGCACTCTCAAGTGGAACGGCAAAACGGATGGCTGAGCTGGTTCTGTTTCATCACGCTCTCGGCGTCACGCCGGGAATTCGCGCGCTCGCGGACCAGCTTCGTGCAGAGGGGCATACCGTGCATGTGCCCGACCTGTACCGGGGACACGTTTTCGAGCGGCTCGACGAGGGAGTGGCTTTTTCCAAAGACATCGACTTCGACCAGCGCGCCGAAGAGGCGATCAACGACATGGCTGACGGAGTCGTCTACATGGGAATCTCGCTTGGCGTCATGGCCGCGCAGAAGTTCGCTCAGACGAGACGCGGCGCCAAGGGCGCTGTGCTGATCAGCTCGGCGGTCAAGCCCGAGGAGTTCGGCACACCGTGGCCCCGGAAGGTGCCGCTGCAGATCCACATGATGGAGAAGGACGAGTGGGTGCAGGGATACGACCTCGACGCCGCGCATGAGCTCGCGAACTCAGTCGAGGGAGCGGAGCTGTTCCTCTATCCAGGCGACCGTCACCTGTTCGTCGACAGCAGCTCGCCCGACTACGACGAAGCCGCCGCTGCGGACCTCAAAGAGCGGGTGCTCCGATTTCTCGCGTGACAGATAAAAAGAGAAGGAGCGGAGCCGCGGCTCCGCCCCTTCAACACCCCTTGTTCGCGAGTTGCGTGATTACCAGGTCATAGCGATCTAGCTGCCTGTATCGGTTTGGGCAGCGGCGTGGGCTTTGACGCAAGCCACGAACGCCTGCTGCTCCGCCCGGTCTTCCGCCTTCGCGGCGGCCCGGTCCGTCGGCTCGGTTTCGGTCGATTCGGCGACCTTGCACACCTGGCCCGGCGCGGTCGCCTTGCCCGAGGTGTTGTTGTCGCCGCTCTGCCCCTGGGTTCTCGCGACCGAGCTCACGCACGCGCCGTGCACGCCGCCTGCCCCTGTCGGGCAGTTCCGTGCAGCGGAGGCGACGGCATCACCGTGAGAGTCGCTGTTGTTGGTCCCCGCGGCCTCCATGGCCAGGGCGCCGGCCGTGCCCAATGCCAGGGTCGCAGCCGCACCGAGGATGGCAAGTCGCAACTTGAACATGAATCCCTCCTGGATCGAAATCCGAGACGTTAATCCGCCCCCAGTCCTCTCGAACGGAAAGCTCAAACGCTGATCCAGGCGGAACTAACCAAAGTCGGGGACCGTTTTGGATGTTGCAAGAAATTTGACGCTCGCCCGTTGTGCCCCTCAACGTCCCAGCAGCCCCGGAGGAAACATGACAGCACTACGTCGCAGAAAGATCGTTACAGCGTTGTCGAAATTGATCCGCAGATCGCGTCGTTCGCGATCAGTTCAGGTTGGTCCCGGCTGCACGTGCGCCAGCTGCGTGCAGGCCTGGGACCGCCATCGGCCGAACGGGATATCGTCCGCTCGGGAGTCGCGCCGGCTGCGACTCGGCCTCTACTGAACGCCCGCCGAGTCTAGCTCGGGGCCATCACCGCGAGGTTGTTGACCGAGACGCAGGCGAGGCAGACCGTCACCGTCTGAACCGCGACCAGCGAGACCCGGAAGGTGAAGTGCGAGAGGCGGTGATCGTGTCGAACCGCGCGCGCGGCGGCGATCAAGGCCGCGGCTGCCGAGGCGACCACGAGCACCTTGAACCCGGAGAACAGCGCCACGCCGCCGACTTCGAGCAGGCGAGCGCTGATCGGCATCGACTCGAGCGCTCCCTGAGCGCGGTCGACCGCGGTGGTCAGTGCGTCGGTCGCCTGGCTCCCAAGAAGCAGGCCACTCCACAGCAAGGCCTGCCTGAGCTCCACTTTCTGTCAACGCGCCGGACGCCCCGGATGGCTTTCGTATTTTCAGTTCGGGCGGCGTTTCCTGAGTGGAGGTGGCGACGCAATGAACACGGGGACTCTTGTGACCATCCTGATCGTGGCGCTGGTGGTCGTGGTTCTGCTCTTCCTTATCCGTGCGGCAGGCGTGGGACGCCGGCGGCCGCAGCTTCGAGTCCTCTCGTCCGAGTCGCGGGAGAGGTACATCAACGAATGGGACGAGATCGAGGCCAAGTTCGTCGACTCGCCCGAGCAGGCGGTGCGGGAGGCCGAGGCGCTCGTCATGTCAGTGCTTCGCGAGCGTGGCCATCCGCTGACGGAGCGTGACCTGCCCAGCGAGGTGCAGCGAGCCCACCGGCTCGGCTACACGTCGCGCGACAAGACCGAAGGCATGCGCCAGGCGCTGCTCAGCTACCGCTCGGTCATGGAGTCGATGGTCGGAGCCGAGGAACGAGCCCGGCGCGACCAGCGCCGCCACGAGATGGCCTAAAGACCGGGAGCCGTGACCCGCGGCCACGCGTCGTTGACGCTGGCCAGGCGTGACGTGATCTCAGACGCGCCCGCGATGCTGTAGATGTACGTCACGCCGCTCGCGGTAGGCAAGCCGCCGAAGCACGTCGAGCACGGCTTTTCGCCCGCGTACCAGACGAGGTCGTTCGTCAAGAAGACCGCACCCGAACGTCCCGGCGGTGACGTGTTCTGCTGGCTGTTGGCCTGGACGCTGTAGAAGCCGACACCGTCAACTCCGGACGTCGTCGGGAACGTGTACGCGATCCAGCGGCCGTCAGGCGATGACCGCGGGCGGATCCAGTGCAGTGTCGTCATCGAGGAAAGCCCGGAGCTCGGATCCCAGCGGTGGACGTTACCGCTCATGTCACGAAAGAACAGCCGGCTTGGCACCGACGCCCACACTGCCATCGTCATTCCGCTCGTCGAGTACACGAGTGAACCGTCGCTCGCCTTCCTGATCTGGTCGGCTGCGGTCTCGCCGCTGCCGCCGGTGCGAAGTGTCTGGAACAGCGCGACGTAATTGCCGTCGGGAGAGAAGCTGAGGTAAAGGTCGTCCTGGCTCGGGTCGATGCCGCGTGCGGGGACGGCGGGCAGCGTCGTGAGGAGCTTGTTGGTCGAGCCCTTGGCGAGATGCCACGCGCCGCCGTCGAGGTATGTCACCGCCGATCCGTCGGGCGAGATCGCGTACTGGCCGCCGCTGCTGTAGGCCGCGAGGACCGTCGTTGCTCCACTCGCGACGTCTGCCTTGATGATCTGGTTCGCCGCATTCTCGTACGCGATGGATGTGCCGCTGATGAACAACGGCGACTGCGCCGACGCGTCGAATGTGCACACGTTCTTGGCGTTCGCTGGATCCTGGATGTCGCGGACGACCACCGTGGGATCGCCGACCACGGTGCCGATGACGAGGTTGTCGCCGGCCGGCACCGCGCCGGCGCAGTGCACGAGCGACGGCGGTCCGGAGGTGGGCGTGGATGCCGGCGTGGTCCCTGTGGAAGCGGATGCGGATGCCGTCGCCGGTGCAGTGGACGTTGTGGGTGAGACATGGGCAGCCGTCGGAGTGGAGCCACCGCACCCAGCCAGGACGAATGCCGCGATCACGATCGCGCCCCTCGCGCGCACGCGGCAACAGTAGCGGACGAAGCCCTACGTCAAAAGCTGACTTAGCAACTTTCGTGTTTCTGTCGGCAATTTGTCGCGGAGGCGGTAGTAGATCCAGATCCCTCGCTTCTCGCTTTCGACCAGTCCGGCCTCTTTCAGCTTGGCCATGTGATGCGAGATCGTCGGCTGCGAGACGTCGAGGCCGGCCGTGAAGTCGCAGATGCAGATGGGCGCGTCCGCCTTCCACAGCGAAGCCAGGATCGTGAGCCGGTTCGGATCGGCCAGCGCCTTCATCAGCTCCGCCCGCTGCTCCGCCCAGGCCTCTTTGACCACGGGCAGCGCGCAGCACACGCCCCGCTCGCGAACCATTGGAAGTGGTTTGACGGCCATGCATCACATGCTACACTATCCATAGACGATTATCGATGGATTTGGAGACAAAAGGAAAATGAGCGAGATAAAGGAAGCGGTGCGGTCGCGTTACGCGGGTCTGGCGGGGCAGTTGGCGACAAGCGGCTGCTGCGATGAGTGTGGATGTGGAGGCGCGTACAGCTCCGCCGAGTTGAAGCAGATCGGTATGAGCGAATCCGTGAGCCTCGGCTGCGGCAATCCGACGGCGCTGGCGGAGCTCAACCCCGGCGAAGTCGTGCTCGATCTGGGCTCAGGAGCAGGCCTCGATGTGCTCCTTTCGGCCCGTCGCGTTTCTCCAGGCGGGCACGCCTATGGCGTCGACATGACGGATGAGATGCTCGAGCTTGCAAACCGCAACCGCGACCGGGCTCGAGTCGAGAACGCGACGTTCCTGAAGGGCTCGATCGAGAACGTCCCGTTGCCGGACAACTCGGTCGACGTGGTCATCTCCAACTGCGTGATCAACCTCGCGGAGGACAAGTCGGCGGTGATCAAGGAGGCGTACCGCGTGCTGCGGCCCGGCGGTCGCTTTGCCGTCGCGGACATGGTCGAGGTCGAGCCCTTGAGCCCTGAGATGAAGAAGCGCCTGGACTCGTGGGCGGGCTGCATCTCGGGCACGATCCCGATCGACGACTACCGCTCGGCCATGGAGCGCGCCGGGTTCGTCGACGTGACGTTCGACGTCCATGACGTGCAGCAGCTCGAGGACGTCGGCAAGGTCGGCAGCGCCTACATCCGAGCGCACAAGCGTTAACGGTTTATGGCAACTACGAAGCAAAAAACAGCAGCGCGGAAGAACATCAAGAAAGCATCGACGGCAGCTCGCAAGAAGAAGACGATCTCTCACCTGCCGAAGAAGACGCGTACGGCCCTCGGCAAGCAGGCGAACAAGGTCAAGCGCTCGAAGGGGAGCTAGCTCGCCGAATTCGATCGGTCGCGAGCCGTCGCGCGGCGGTATCCGTGCTGATGCCGTCGCGCTCGGCGCGCTCGAATATCTCGTAAAGGGCATCGCCGATTCCCGCGAGCTTTGCGTCCAGCTCGGCGCGGCTCCAGTGCAGCTCCTCCAGGCCGCCGCCATGCAGCACGCCGCCCGCGTTGATGACGAAGTCGGGCGCGTATGTGATGCCCCGCGTTCGCAGCAGATCGGCATCGCTCGAGGAGCTCAGCTGGTTGTTGGCTCCGCCGGCGATCGCTCCGCATCGCAGCTCCGGAATCGTTTGTGCATTGAGGACGCCGCCCACCGCGCACGGTGACAGCACGTCGCATTCAGTCGTGAGCGCGTCCTCGGCTGCGACGGTCTTGAGACCTTTGTCGCGAAGCGCGCTCAGCCGAAGCTCATCGATATCCGTCGCGATCACCGTCGCATCCGCTTCCATCAACAGATCGATGAGGTGCCCGCCGACTCCGCCCGCGCCCTGCACGACCACCGTGCGCCGGCTGAGGTCGTCTGAGCCGAACGCGTGGCGGCAGGTCGCGCGTATGCCGTGCAGAACCCCGACGGCGGTGTCGGGA
Source organism: Candidatus Dormiibacterota bacterium (assembly GCA_035689585.1). Classification (GTDB taxonomy): domain Bacteria; phylum Chloroflexota; class Dormibacteria; order Dormibacterales; family Dormibacteraceae; genus 40CM-4-65-16. The sequence continues at coordinate 3,921 of DASSLJ010000088.1, read as the reverse complement.
GCCGTATCGCCGGAACCGCCCGCCCCCTCGGTTTTGCAGAAGACGTACGGAGTCACCTCCGCGATCACGTCCATGTCGGCGGCGGCGGTGTTCATATCCGGCGCGCAGCTGTAAAGCCCACCGAGCGAATCGACGAACGCGCCGAACTCGCGCAGCAAGCGGCGTCGTGAATCGCTGCGTGGGATCTCGGGCGTAGGCAGCGCGATCACCGCCTTCCCTCCGCCGTGAGGGAAGTCGACGCACGCGAACTTCAGGCTCATCGCCTCCGCAAGCCGCATGCCGTCGCCCAGTGCGTCGCGTGGGCTCGAGTAGTGCTTCATGCGCGTGCCGCCGGCGGCCTTGCCCAGGGCCGTCGAATGGACGCAGATGAACATCCAGGCGCCGGAATCGCGATCTACGCGTACCGAGACCGACTCACCGTCCCAGGCCGCGATCAGCTCCTGCACTAGAGTGTCGCGCCTCCGACGCTCCTCGCATCTTCGCGAGCTGCACGGCCGGGCGCCTGCGGCGCTGAAGCCGGCGTCAAAGGGCCCGTCGCTGCGTCGTCACGCAGCTCGAGCTGCGCTCCTCCTTGCGCCACCCTTTCCTTGGCTCCGGCCGTCCATCTTCGCGAATCTGCGTCGGAGCACGGTGGGCGCGACACTCAAAGGAGTCTACGAACGGCGGCTACGCGGCTTTCGGATGTTCGACGACGGCGAGGACGCGAGGCGCAACAAACCGGGCCGTGCGGACGACACCGCCGCTGCGTGTGAGCTCACGGACCTCGACGGTCGTGCGCGAGCTGCGCACCTCGACGCTGCGCCCGGCGCGCTTGGCTTCGATCACGTATTCCCGCGCCGCGCCATTGCCCGCGTCGACGAGAACCTCGACAAAATCTCCCTTTGCCATACGCACTCAGTTATTCCCAATTCGAGTTGATCTCAAGCGTTCTATAGGAATGACCGCAGAGCCTCCGAAGAAGCCGCGGAGCATCGAGCAGTTGCGCGAGGCGGCGGCCGGCTGCCACGGATGCGACCTTTGGGAGAACGCCACACAGACCGTCTTCGGAGACGGCGCGGAGCACGGCCGGCTGATGCTCGTCGGCGAGCAGCCGGGCGACCAGGAGGACCTCCAGGGCAAGCCGTTCGTGGGTCCCGCGGGAAAGCTGCTCGAGCGTGCCCTCGACGAGGCCGGCATCGACCGGCGCCTCGTCTACGTCACCAACGCGGTCAAGCATTTCCGCTGGACGCGCCGCGGCAAGCGGCGGCTGCACGAGAAGCCCAACGCCGGCCAGGTGCGCGCATGCAAGCCATGGCTCGAGGCGGAGATCGAGGTCGTGCGGCCGGGGCTCATCGTGCTCCTGGGCGCGACCGCCGCGCAGTCGGTACTGGGGCCGGCGTTCCGCGTCAGCAAGCAGCGCGGCGAGGTCCTGCCATCGCAGTACGGCGTGCCGGTCCTTGCGACCGTCCACCCGTCATCGATCCTGCGCGCCACCGACGATGAGTCGCGTGAGGTCGCAATGTCGTCGTTTATTGCCGACCTCAAGGTTGCCGCCAAACACTCATAGGTTCAAAATGCGGCGACGGTGCCGTTTCTCCCGCTCGACGCCCAGAACGCGTACCGCGCCCGCTATCGCCAGATCCGTCCGGGGTGGAGTCCCAGTGGAGATCAGCTCGAGGCGATCGTGCGCGGCTATGTCACACGCGACAGCAACGTCCTCGACCTCGGCTGCGGCCGCGGCGGCGTGGCCGAGGTCATATGGCGCGATGTGCGTCTCGCCGCCGGCGTGGACCCGGATGCCTCCTCGCTGACCGAGCATCGCGCGCTCGGCATGCCGGTGGTGCGCGGAATCGCCGAGAACCTTCCCTTTACGAATGATTCGTTCGACCTCGTCGTGTCGGTGTGGGTGCTCGAGCATCTTGTCGATCCCCTCGGCGCTTTCATCGAAGTGCGTCGTGTGCTCCGGCACGGCGGACACTTCATCTTTCTCACGCCGAACCTGCGCAACCCGCTGATGGTCATGAACCGCATCGGCAAGGCGCTGCCGGCGCTGCAGCGTAGGGTCGTTCCGCGCGTCTACGGCCGCGACGAGGCCGACACCTTTCCGGTGCAGTACCGCGCCAACACCGAGCGTGACATCAAGACCTACGCGCAGGGCTCAGGATTGCGGATCCAGGAGCTGCGCGTGGTGGCAGACCCGACTTATGTCGCGATGAACGGATTGCTGTTCAACGCGTCCGTCATGTCCGAGCGCTTGATGCCGAAGGGATGGGGCGTGCATCTCCTCGGAGATCTAGTCCGGGCCTAACAGGTACCCCATGCGGCGCGGCGTTCGCGCCAGCTGAGAGACGACGAAGCCCGGCTCGCGACCTTGCTCCTCGGCCGTTTCCTTGGCGATCATGGCGCGCCTGACCACGGCCGCGCCCCATGAGCGAAATGGCTCCGGCGGAAATGCCGGAGGCCGTGCGTTGACCATCGGCAGGCGCACGGTGTCGGTGTCGGCACCGGTGATCAGGTCGGCGATGGCCTGGCCCGCGAGATGCGTGGGCGCGACGCCGTTCCCGGTGTAGCCGGCGGCGTAGTAGACGTTCGACTGACCGATGCGCCCGAACGTCGGAAGGTGTGTGGGCGACACGTCGATCGGCCCGCCCCACGCGTCCTCGATCGGAACGTCGGCGAACGATGGGAACATCAGCCGAAAGCCTTCCGCGGTCTCGTTCACCGCGCGAGCGTCGTGCGTGAACATGTCGTCGATCGTCCGCCTCGCGCGGCCCCCTCCACCGCCGAACGCAATCCGGCCGTCTTGCGTCGTGCGGAAGTAGCGCAGCGACGTCCGGAAGTCGCTGATCAGCTCGCCGCCGGTCCAGCCGATCTCCTTGATCCGTTCGGGCGCCGGGGCCGTGAGCACGATGTAGGTGCTCCACGCCACCATGCGGCGGTTGAGCTGCGGCCAGCCGACGCCCCACGCGTTGACGGCCAGCACCGCATCCGAAGCGGTAACCGTGCCTTTCGGCGTCACCGCGTTCGTCCCGTCGAGATGCGTGGCGGCTGTGTTCTCGTAGATCTTCACGCCACGCTCGAGCACGACGCGGCGCAGGCCTCGAGCCAGCCGCGCCGGCTGCAGCGAGGCGCCGTCGCGCATGAACGCGCCGCCGCGGAAGGCGGGCGACGCGCACCGCGCCTTGACCTCTTCGCGCGTCAGCTCGCGCAGCTCATCGCCGGCGCCGACCTCGCGCGCGAGCGCGACCATCTCTTGGTTCAGCTTTTCGTGCGCCGACGCGGTGATCGCGTACATGTAGCCGCCGCGGCGGAACCACGCGTCGATGCCGTTGCGGTCGCAAAAGTCGCCGATCGCGTCGATGCTGGACGTGATCGCATGGCATGCGGCGACGGCGCGCTCGGGGCCGTACAGGGTGATCAGGCCGTGTAGCTCGTCCCACCATCCGCTCGCGAATCCGCCGTTGCGACCGCTCGGGCCTCCGCCGCAGATGTCCTGCTCCAGGACGACGATGCCGAGATTGGGGTTGCGCTGGGTGAGGAAGTACGCGGTCCACAGGCCGCTGAAACCACCGCCCACGATGACGACGTCCGCCTTGACGTCGCGGTCGAGCGGAGGACAGGGCTGTCCGGGATCAGCTGCGAGCGCTTCGCGCAGCCACCAACTGCGCTCCCGGCCTGGCGTCAGCGCTAACCCGGTCAAATTCAGCATGCCGATGTGGACAATATCCGGCCATGACCTTCAGCACACTGCTCGAGATCCTGGCCCTCATCGCTTTTGTCATCGCGGCCACCGGTTTCACGTACCGAAAGTCGGACCTCATCGGCGCCGGCCTCGCTCTCTGGTCGCTGGCCGAGCTGATCACTCGGCTGACCTCGATCACGCTGAGCACGATCCTTCTCCTGCTGGCTTTCCTGGCGTTCGTCGCATCGGCGGTCGGCTGG
>DASSLJ010000087.1:0-18370 GCA_035689585.1 Candidatus Dormiibacterota bacterium | reverse complement strand
GAGAGCGGGGCCAGGTGGGAGTACGCCGGCCATGGCTACAACGAGGCGATCGCGAGCGGCGGCGAGGAAGAGGTGCCGATCCGCCTCGTCACCGACCTGCGCATGGGATTCGAAGGCCCGGGCGCGCACGCGACGAAGGTGCTGCGCCAGGGCGAGCGGGCGTACGTCGCGATGGTGTGGCCGCGATCCCGCCACTCGACGAGCAAGGAGCACTGGGCCGAGCACCCCGCTCCCGCGACGGTCGACGAAGCGTTCATGCGCGTCGAGCGGACCGCCGAGTTCTGGCGCGAGTGGATCAACCGCGGCGACTTTCCAGAGCACCCCTGGCAGAGCTTTCTGCAGCGCAGCGCGCTGACGCTGAAAGGTCTGACCTACAGCCCCACCGGAGCGTTGCTCGCTGCGCCCACGACGTCGCTGCCCGAGACGATCGGCGGCGAGCGCAACTGGGACTATCGCTACACGTGGATCCGCGACGGGACCTTCATGCTGTGGGGCCTGTACACGCTCGGCTTCGACCGCGAAGCCAACGACTTCTTCTACTTCATCGCCGACGTCGCAACCGGGAAGAAGGACCTGCAGATCATGTACGGGATCGGCGGAGAGCACGAGCTCACGGAGAAGACGCTTGATCACCTCAACGGTTACGAGGCGTCGTCGCCTGTGAGGGTCGGGAACGCCGCCTACGCGCAGAAGCAGCACGATGTCTGGGGCGCGGTGCTCGACTCCGTTTACCTGCACACGAAGTCACGCGATTACCTGCCCGAAGTGGTGTGGCCGATCCTCAAGCGTGCGGTCGAGTGCGCGAGCGAAAACTGGAAGATGCCGGACCGCGGCATCTGGGAGGTGCGCGGCGAGCCGCAGCACTTCACGTCGTCGAAGCTGATGTGCTGGGTCGCGCTCGACCGCGGCGCCCGGCTCGCGGAGATGCACGGCGATTTACCGCTCGCCAAAAGCTGGCAGTCGATCGCCGACAGCATCAAGGCGGACATCCTCGCGCACGGTGTCGACGAGCGCGGCGTGTTCGTCCAGCACTACGGCGCCAAGGCACTCGACGCGTCGGTTCTTTTGATCCCGCTGGTGCGCTTCCTGCCGCCGGACGATCCACGAGTGCGTGCGACCGTTCTCGCGATCGCCGACGAGCTGACGGTCGACGGCATGGTGCTGCGCTACCGGACCGACGAAACCGACGACGGCTTGCAGGGCGAGGAAGGGACGTTCACGATCTGCTCGTTCTGGCTCGTGTCCGCGCTGTGCGAGATCGGCGAGCTCGACCGCGCGCGAGAGCTCTGCGAAAAGTTGCTCTCATACGCGAGCCCTCTGCAGCTCTACGCGGAAGAGATCGACCCGCGCAGCGGTCGCCACCTCGGCAACTTCCCGCAGGCCTTCTCCCATCTGGCGCTGATCAACGCTGTGATGCACGTCATCCACGCCGAGCAGGGCGTCACCAACAAGTTCTCCGCCGCGTCCCCGCAGCCTTGATGCGACTCCGCCGGCTGGTCGAGGAACCGCGCATCGTCGACGCGGTGGTGGTCGTTCTCTCCACGGGCTTCGTCCTCGGCGCGTACGTCGTCGCTTACGCCTACGTGCACCAGCCCGACGAGGTCATCGATTCCGTGGCTGCCGTCGGCAAATCGATCGTGGCCGCCTCGTGGTCACTGCTGACGCTTTACCTGTTCGCCGGGTTCGCGACCGGGCTCGGATCGGGACGTGCATGGAACCGCGCGCTGCCGGATGGCGAGACCGGCACATTCGCCGCGGCTCTTGCGTTCGGCGCGGCGTGGGTCCTCGACGACTCGCTGTGGACTCCCTATTTCGGAGGCGGGGCGCTTGGGCTCGAGGCCCTGTTCACGCCACCTCACCTCATCGAGATGGCCGCGGCTGCTGTCATCGTCAGCGGCCCGCTGCGCGCGGCGACGCGTCGCGGCGAGACGGTGGCGACACCGATCGCGTTGATGTCGGCGACGCTGCTGCTCTCTTCGGTCACGTTCGCGACCCAGTTCGCCCACCCGTTGATCGATCCCTGGCCGGCGCGCGATTACGAGTTCCGCTCGCAGGCACTCAGCTGGGTGCGTGAGAACGTCGGCATGGCGTCTCTGCTCGCGCAGGCGGCGATCCTTGCGGGCACGGGTCTTCTGCTCAACAGCGCATTCCGCGTGCGCCCTGGGTCGCTCACGTTCGTCTTCACCGTCAACGGGCTCTTTGTCACGATCACGAAAGGCAACTTCCATCTCCTGCCTGTGCCCATCGCTACGGGCGTGGTCGCGGATGTCTTTCTGGCATGGGCATCGCGACGGCCGGGCCGGCCATCGGCGTCGTTGACGGGCATCATCGGCGGCACGTACGCGCTCGCGTACATGCTCGACCTGTCGCTGCGACCGCCAGGCACCGACTGGACTGTGTCGTTGTGGACGGGCGCGATCATCGCGTCGACGATGTTGAGCTGGCTGATGGGCCGCGTCCTGCGCGCTGGACTGCCCGCGGCGGTCATCGAACCTTACGTCGTCATTCCGGAGGCAGCCGTCCCCGAGAAGTGGACGCTCGACCCGGACAGCACCGCGCGCGAGCAGCTCGTGCGCGCGGCGCTCGACGACCTCGGGACTCCCGAGGCTTTGGGTCGCAGCCCGCTGGCGCGTCTGTCCGTCGTCTCGAGCACCGACTCCGCCGCCAACGAGCTGCGCGCGCTGCTCATCGACGTCATCGGCGAGCTCGCAACGTCCGCGTCACCGCGCGACGCCGAGGCCGGTCACCTCTTGCTCGACTACTACGTCAAGAAGTCCGGCAGCCACGAGGTGATCATGGAGAGGCTGCACCTGTCGCGCCCGACGTACTACCGCCGTCTGCACCACGGTTTCGAGCTGGTGGCCAACAGGATCGACGCCCTCTCGACGTCTAGCCGAGCTCCTTCAGCGCGTTGAGCCGGCGCTCGACGTCCTCGTCGGCGGCCGCATCCGGAACCCGGGAGAACGCCATCGATTCGAGGTCGCCTTCCTCGACCAGCCGGTCGATCGCGGTGGCGCGCGCCTGCATCGCTTCGGTCGTCTGCTCGGCGCGATGAAGCGCGGCGGTGAGGTCGGCGAAGTCCTGCGACACGCCGGTCATCGCCTCGTTGATCCGCACCTGAGCCTCCGCCGCGCTGTAGCGCGCCCTGATCACTTCCTGGCGCGCGGTGAAGGCTTCGATCTGGCCTGACAGGCGCTGCTCGATGATGGTCAGCGCGGCCTCTTCCTTCTCGACCTCGGCGAGCTGGCGCTCGAGCGTCTCGAGCTCGTTGGCCACGACCTGACGTCGCTGGAGCGCGACGCGGGCCGCCGCCTCGTGCCCCAGTCGCAATTCGTTGCGCGCCTGCTCCTCCATCGCCGGCAATTTCGCACGCACGTCGTCCGAGGTCGCTTTCAGACGTTCCTTCGCCGCGGTCACCTCCTGCGTGGCTTTGATCACCTGGTTCAGCAGCGCGCGCTGCTTCTGATGCGTTGTCAGATGCGTCACCCGCGGGTCGGGCGCGGGCGCGAGCGCAGCGCTCGCGCCCCTGGCCATCAGGACCTTGAGCCGGTCCACCATTCCCATCTCAGGCGGCGCTCTCGCTCTTGGACAGTCGGGCGAGCCTGTCGCGCTGGATGCGGAAGTAGTAGTTGCCGAGGAACCCGAGCGCGGCGATCACGATCGCGCGCATGACGAGCACCTTGTAGTCGTTCTCCGTCTGCACGGTCGCGGTCACGAAACACGCCGCCGCGTATGCCGCAATCGCAAGCGCGGTGTACGTCGCCTCGATCTTTCGCGTGAAGACGAGCGCGAACGCGAACACGACGGGGAAGTACAGGACGAAGAACTGGTTGTCCAGGCCGGGCATGCCGGGCCAGAACACGACGATGGCCGTGATAAGGATCAGGTCGACCGCGCTCGCGATCGTCACGACCAGACGGTTGAGCGGGCTGCCCATCACGTAGCGACCGTGAAGGAAGAAGTTGACTGCCATCAGCACCAGGAAGAACGGCATGGTGCGGGAGAGGAGCGCGACATCCTTCGACGTCCACAGCACGAGCACGATGCCCGCCACGATCACGCTCCAGCGTGCCCACAGGATCACGCTCTGGCCGAAGAAGAGGTCCTCCTGCTCGGCCTGCTTTGCGGTTCGGACTTCACGCGGTTGGGACGGCATTCTGTGCTCCTCCTGCGACTGCAGACTTCTGCTCGACCTCGTCGAGCATCTCGTTGTGGATGCGGATCGCGTCAGCGCGCCGCTTCGCCTCGCTTCGGGCGAAGAGGTTTCCGCAGAGCGCGACCGCGGCGATCATCAAAAGTCGGGTGAACACCGCCGGCATGTCTTCGACGGGCGCTGTCGACGCGCAGATCAGTCCATATGCTCCGATCACCAGCGCGCTGTAACCGGCGGTCATCCAGGTAGGGAATGCGACCGAGATGCCGACGATGGCGGCGAAGTAGAAGATGAACACGGGCGACGGGTAGCCGTTCTGGACCAAAACGAGCGCCGTCACAACCGTGATGTCGGCAAGGCTTGCCGCGTAGACGACGTTGTCGAGCGCCGGATGGCCTCTCAACAGCTGTACGTGCAGGTAGAAGTTCCCGAAAGCCAGCGCGATGATGGCGGCCAGCTGGACCTGAAGCGTCATCAGGTCCTTGGGGCTCCAGAAGCTGAGCAGCAGGCCGGTGCCGATGAGGATCCACCGCGCCCAGACGAGGACGGTCTGGCCGTAGGCGAGGTCCTCGGAACGAACCTCGCCGGCGAATGAGGTCAGTCCCTTCATCGCTTCGGTTTTCTTCGGTTCGACCTTCGGCGAGGCGGGTGGCGCAGCTGGGTGCTTCGGCCTCCACTCCTGCGCAACCCCATCCCAGTACCACTTCCCGTCGGGGGAGCTGAGGTGCTCTGCGGTCGTCATTGTTCCTTCGTCTCCTTTTTGATGCGCTCCAGCTCTTGGTCGATCTCCTTGGAGACCGTGATCCGGAGCAGTTCGGCCTCGACGAAATCGCCGCCTCCGACGGGCGGGAACGAGCCGAGGTCGACGAGAGAATCGATCGCCCGCGCGCGCGCCTGCAGGCGCTCCGCCTTCTCCTCGGCGCGGCCGACGGCCATGCCCAGCTCGGCCAGCTCGCCGCTGACACCGGCCAGCGACTCTTTCATCCGGACTTCCGCCTCGGCCGCCGTGTAACGGGCGACGACCACCTCCCGGTGGGTGCGGAACTGGTCGACCCGGACCTGAAGCTGGCGTTCCTGGCCGGCTAGGCGCTGCTTTTCAGCCTCGACTTCGGCGATCTGCTTGTTGAGGCCCTCGATCTCGTTGGCGGCGAGCCACTTACGCTCGATGGCGACGCGCGCGAGGTCCTCGCGGTTGGCGGCGACTGCCCGCCGAGCCTGGTCGTCGAGCTGCGGGATTCGCTGCTCGAGTCGCTTGGCCTCCTGCTCGAGCTGCTGCTTGGCCGTGGCGACGTCGACCAGCCCGCGCCGGAGCGTCATGAGCAGCTCCTGCTGCTGGTTGTACGCGTAGTCGAGGACCGTGCGCGGGTCCTCCGCTTTGTCGAGGGTGCTGCTGACCTCGGCGTTGAACAGCATCCTCACCCGGGACCAAACGCTCATGTGCTGCCCTCCTGTTGGAGTTGATGCCGGCAGCGTCCGACCGATTTGGTCTCAGGCGCAGTCTCGTTCGAGTCTCATTCTTGGTCTCAGAATTGGCGTGTGCCGCGTTTCATCGAGGTTTCGCACCCGGTCGTTCCCGGGATGAAGACGTACCCGGGGCTGCCGGAGCCATCGGCTTCGGTCGTCTTCTCCTACGAAGACTCCGTCGAGCGCTATCAGGGTCGCGCCGAGTTCTACATTGCGTCGCTTCACCTGTGTGGGAACACCGGCACGTACGTGGACTCGCCTGTCCACCGGTTTCGAGGCGGGGCGGACCTGGCTTCCTTGCCTCTGGAGCGCCTGGCGAACCTCGAGACCGTGGTCCTGGATTGCAGCGAAGGGGAGAGAGCCATCGGTCCGGAGGCTCTTGCCGGCGTCGAATTGCGTTATCGGGCGGTGCTGATCCGGACCGATTTCTCGCGGTTTTGGGGCACGCCGGAGTACTTCGGGCCGAATCCGTTCCTCACCGCAGACGCATGCGACATGCTCGTGCGAGCGGGAGCGCTGTTCGTGGGGATCGACTCGTTGAACATCGACGACGTCGGCGACCCTTCCCGACCGGCGCATACGAAGTTGCTGGGGGCGGGGATTCCGATCTGCGAGCACATGACGAACCTGTCCGAGGTGCCCGCCAGCGGGGGTCGGCTGCACGCCGTGCCGATCGCGTGGGTGGGAGGGGCGTCGTTCCCCGTGCGAGCGTACGTCCTGGCCTGATCCGGCGCTGTTTGCACAAAGCTCACCTATTCCGGCGCTCGATAGGTGCCTTTTGATCCAAACGAACCTTTACACGCTGCGTTGGCAGCTGTCGACGCCTGCGTTTCACTGCAAGGCGTACTGCAACGTACCGAGGCGCTCGTCACGTAGGTGCGTTTTCCTAGTCATGAGCGATCAACCGCACGATCCCGGCGAGGATCGCCTCCTTCCGGGCGAAGTGACCTCGGTCAATTCCGGTGACACGCGAGACATTCGCCAGTGGGTCGCCGTCTACCACGAGCTCTACAGCTTCAAGGAGTCGCTACTGAAAGAGGTCGACGAGCAGTCCAAGTGCGTGACCCCGCCCGGTGCATTCGAGCTCGAGAACGACAGGAAGTTGCTCGAAACCGAAGCGTCACGCCTCCACCGACGCCTCGAGTTCTGGGAAGAGCGCCTCCGAAAAAGCGGCGGGCGTTAGGAGTCCGGCGAAGAGGGCTTGAGGAACACCGCGCCGAGCGGTGGCAACGTCAACGTCACCGAGTGCAGGTGCCCATGCATCGCGACCGGCACCGCCTCGACCCCGCCGAGGTTGCCCTGACCCGAACCGCCGTAAGTCGGCGCGTCACTGTTCAGGATCTCGTCCCATCGCCCCGCAACCGGAATCCCGATCTGGTAGTTGTGCCGCGGCACCGGCGTGAAGTTGAAGGCCGCCACCAGCACATCCGAAGGCATCCGCCCGCGTCGAATCAAAGAAACGACTGAGTTGTCGGCGTCCGCGACATCGATCCATGAGAACCCGGCCGGATCGAAATCGAGCTCGTGCAGCGCGGCCTCTTCGCGCAGGATGCGGTTCAGGTCACCGACCCACAGCCGCAACCCCGCGTGCATCGGGTAGTCGAGCAGGTGCCAGTCGAGCGATGACTCGACGTCCCACTCCTTCCACTGCCCGAACTCTCCGCCCATGAAGAGCAATTTCTTGCCGGGTTGCGCATACATCCAACCGAAGAGGAGTCGCAGATTCGCGAACTTCTGCCAGTCGTCGCCCGGCATCTTGGCGATGAGAGAGCCCTTGCCGTGCACCACTTCGTCGTGCGACAGCGGCAGCGTGAAGTTCTCGTTGAACGCGTAGAGCATCCGAAACGTCAGGTTCTGATGGTGGAACTTGCGATGGACCGGCTCGCGCTCCATGTAGTAGAGCGTGTCGTGCATCCAGCCCATGTCCCATTTCATGCCGAAGCCGAGGCCGCCGACGTACGTGGGTCTCGACACCAGCGGCCATGCCGTCGACTCCTCGGCGACGGTCTGGACGTCAGGCTGCTCTTTGTACACCTCGATGTTGAAGCGGCGCAGAAAATCGACCGCTTCGAGGTTCTCGCGTCCCCCGAACTTGTTCGGGATCCATTCGCCGGACTTGCGGGAATAGTCGAGGTAAAGCATCGACGCCACCGCGTCGACACGCAGGCCGTCGACGTGGTAGCGCTCGAGCCAGCACATCGCTGACGACAGCAAAAAGCCGCGGACCTCGTTGCGGCCGTAGTTGAAGATCGACGATCCCCAGTCCGGGTGCACGCCAAGCCGCGGATCGGCATGCTCGAACAGGTGCGTCCCGTCGAAGTTCTGCAGCCCGAACTCGTCGGACGGAAAGTGCGACGGCACCCAGTCGAGAATCACGCCGACGCCGTTCTGGTGGAGGTAATCGACCAGAAACATGAAGTCCTGCGGCGTCCCATATCGCGAGGTCGGCGCGAAAAAGCCCGTCACCTGGTATCCCCACGATTGATAGAGCGGGTGCTCCATGACGGGCATGAACTCGACGTGCGTGAATCCCATGCGTGAGACGTAGTCGGCCAGGCGCGGAGCGAGCTCGCGGTACGAAAGCCAGCGGTTGCCGTCTTCCGGCACTCGCATCCACGATCCGAGATGGACCTCGTACACCGCGCATGCCGCATCGCGGCCGTTGACGTTGTGCCGGTTCTCCATCCAGTCGCGGTCTCCCCAGGTGTAGCCGAGGTCCCACACGATGGATGCCTGCCGCGGCGGCTGTTCGGAATAGGCGGCAAACGGATCGGCCTTGTCGACACCGCGACCCGTGACCTTGGAGTGGACGTAGAACTTGTACAGGGCGCCGTGGCCGACGGTCGGGATGAACCCCTCCCAGATGCCCGACGTTTCACGCGGAAACAGGCCGTTGGCGTTCGTGTCCCAACCGTTGAAGTCGCCGATCACCGAGACCGCATCTGCGTTCGGTGCCCAAACCGCGAAGTAGGTGCCGTGCGGATCCTGCGAGACATGCGCGCCAAGTTTTTCGAACAGGTGCGAGTGGCTGCCCTCGTTGAAGAGGTGCAGGTCGAATGGGCTGAGCAACGACCGCGCGGTGATGCTCACTGCGGCGTCACAAGATCAAGGATCCCACGGAGCGGGATTCGAACCCAGTCCGGCCGCAGGTTTAGCTCGTAACGGAGCTCGTATAGAGCCTTCTCGAGCAGCATGGTCGTCAGGTGCAGCTCGAGGTCGTCGGCGTTCTGCGGCACCCACGACGCATTGCCCGCCGTCGCCAGGTAGCTCTTCAAAAAGACTGCCGAAACCGAGTCGACCCAGAACCGCGCCCACGACTGGAGACTTGGCAGCTTGTCGACGGGAATCTCTTGCGAGCGAAGCGCGGCCTGGCTCGCGTATGAAAACGAGCGCAGCATGCCGGCGACGTCGCGCAGCGCGAGCCGCTTGAGCCGCCTCTCGTACAACGAGCGCGTCGGCTCACCCTCGAAGTCGATGATCACGAAATCGTGCCCGGTGTACAGGACCTGGCCGAGGTGATAGTCGCCGTGCACGCGCACGCGTGTCGTCGTCAGCCGGCGCGCGAGGAATGAACGAAGGATGTAGGCGATGCGCGACTCGAGGTCGAGCACCCGCCGGCCTTCGTCGCGTGCATCCACCGGAAGCTTGTTGAGCTGAGTCCGCAGCAGGTCCGTGGCGCGTAGCGAGAGACCGCTGAGCGACTGGTAGATCGAGCGCTGGTCTCCGGGCGAGATTCGCTCGGGAGCGAAAGACGGGTCGGTCGGATCCGACGAAAGCGCGGCGTGCAGCTCCGCGGTCCGCCGGCCGAGCAGCCGCGCCGATTCGAGGTATCCGCCGATGGTCTTGACCGCGAGCTCGCTCGGCTCCTGCTTGCTGGCCTCCACGATGCTGCGGGACGACGGCGGCGCCTGGTTGAGCGCCAGGTCGGGTGACGCGTAGAAATGGGCGAGGGTCGTCAGCGTGTACTGCCACGCATCGCCCTGGTTCGGCACGTAGCCCTGCAGGATGGCGATAGTCACAGGCTCGCCCTTGCCGCGGCGGTACTCGAGGCTCCCGGCCAGCGGCGCGATTTGCGAGAACGTCGTCTTCTCGGTGAGGAACCGCCCGACCTCGAGCTCGGGGTTGACTCCTTCCTCGAGCCGGCGGAATACCTTGAGCATCAACCGCTCGCCGAAGATGACCGAGTTGTTCGATTGCTCGGCGACGGACAGCTGTGCCTCCAACCGGACGGTTTCCGGTCCGCGCAGCCGCGCAAATGCGCGCGTCGTCGAGCCGATCAGCGTGCCGCTGCCGCCGGTCGCGCGGCGCCGGCGCGCGATCGCGCCGAGCAACGCCTCCGCGAAGTTGGGTGGACCGAGCGCGTCGTACAGCAGTCCGCGCGCGTCGTCGGCTCTGTCGCGCACCCAGGCGATCGCGGAGTGCGGCCACCGCTCCAGGATGTGCGGCGCCTCCGCCGGGTTCGCATAGGCGATCGGGAGCATGTACGTGTCGGGGTCGCCATCCGCGTAGGCGACGACTATCGACGTCAGGTATGAGTAGCCCTCCGCGCCGGGCATGCTGACGACGTCGTTCACCGTGGCCGACTTGATGCGCCGCGCCTTGCCCGCAAACCATCGCCGCTGCGGGATGTAGCGAAGCAGCACGCTCTCGAACCGTTCCTTCGCGCCGCCGACAAGCGCCGACTCCCATCCGCCGGCGGTGCGCACCTCCGGCAGCATCTCGGTCGCTACGAGGGCGCCATCGCTCTGGATGTTCGGCGCGACGCGCGGTTGGAGGGCAAACCAGTAGAACGCGTGCGGCCCGAGGGTCAGAAAGTACGGGTTGTCGCCGATCACCGGCATCTCGTTGCTGCTGAACAGTTCCACGGGCACGAGGCCTTTCCACTTCGAGAGGTCGAGCTCGACCGCCTGCAGGAAGCGAGACAGGTTGGCGATGCAGAGGATCTGCTCGGACTCATACGCTCGCACGTAGGCGAGCACCTTGCGGTTCTCGGGTCGCAGGAGCTCGAGCGAGCCGCGACCGAACGCGCGGTGGCGCTTACGCAAGGCGATCAGGCGCTTCATCCACGAGTAGATCGAGTGCGGGTTGCCCTGCTGCGCTTCGACGTTGACGGTTTCGTAGTGGTACTCGGGGTCGGTGATGACCGGCAGGTAAAGCCGCTGCCGGTTGGCACGGGAGAAGCCGGCATTGCGGTCGGCGCTCCACTGCATCGGCGTGCGCACGCCATTGCGGTCGCCGGGAAAGATGTTGTCGCCCATGCCGATCTCGTCGCCGTAGTAGAGGACGGGCGTCCCCGGCAGCGAGAACAGCAGTCCGTTCATCAGCTCGATGCGGCGGCGGTCGTTGCCCAGCAGCGGTGCGAGCCGCCGGCGGATGCCGAGATTGAGCCGCGCCAGCCGGTCCTGCGTGTACGCGCGATACATGTAGTCGCGCTCCTCGTCGGTGACCATCTCCAGCGTCAGCTCGTCGTGGTTGCGGAGGAAGAGCGCCCACTGTGAGTTGTCGGGGATCGATGGTGTCTGGGCGAGGATGTCGACGATCGGGAACCTGTCCTCCATGCGGATGGACATGAACAGGCGCGGCATGAGCGGAAAGTGGAACTCCATGTGGCATTCGTCGCCGTTGCCGAAGTACGCGACGGCGTCTTCGGGCCACTGGTTCGCCTCCGCGAGCAGCATCCGGTTGCGGTAGTTGTCGTCGATGTGCTTGCGCAGGTCGCGCAGAAACGCGTGCGTCTCCGGCAGGTTTTCCGAGTTCGTGCCCTCGCGCTCGTAGAGGTAGGGCACGGCGTCGAGCCGGACGCCGTCGATGCCCATGTCCATCCAGAAATCCAGCGCTTTGAAGATCGCCTCGTGGACTTTCGGGTTGTCGAAGTTCAGGTCCGGCTGATGGGAGTAGAACCGATGCCAGTAGTAGGCGTTGGCCAGGTGGTCCCACGTCCAGTTCGACGTTTCGAAATCCTTGAAGATGATCCGCGCGTCCTGGTAGCGCTGGTTGGTGTCGCTCCACACGTAGAAGTCGCGATACGGGCTGCCCGGTTTGGCGCGCCGCGCTCGCTGGAACCACGGGTGCTGGTCGGAGGTGTGGTTGCACACGAGCTCGGTGATGACGCGGATTCCCCGGCGGTGTGCCTCGCGCACGAGGTGGGCGACGTCTCCGATCGTGCCGTACATCGGGTTGACGTTCGTGTAGTCGGCGATGTCGTATCCGTCGTCACGCAGCGGAGACGGATAGAACGGCAGCAGCCACAAAGCGCTGATGCCGAGATCTTGCAGGTAGGGCAGCTTCTCGACGAGTCCGCGAAAGTCGCCGCTGCCATCGGCGTCGCTGTCCATGAATGCGCGCACATGCACCTCATAGATCAGCGCGTCCTTGTACCAGAGCGGATCTTCTTCCAGCGTGAACGTTTCAGTTCTGCGGCGGCGCGATGCGGCGGGAGTCGTCGTGATCACAGGAAGTACTCGAAGTCGTGCTCGCTTCGGACGCGGCGGCGGAACAGGAAGATCTGGCCCGGCATCGAATGCGGGTTGATCTCGACGTAGTTGCGAGGCCCGTTCCACAGGTAGCGCGCGCCGCTGATCAGCTCGTGCGCCTGGTACGGCCTGTCCGTCTCGAGGCCGAGCTCGGCAAGCGGCACATTCACCCATCCACGCTGGACGTGATGCGGATCGACGTTGACCACGGCGAGGACGACGTTGGAGTTGTCCGCAGTGGTTTTGGAGTACGCGAGCAACTGGTCGTTCTCGGTGTAGTGGAAGCGCAGTCCGCGGTCGCTCTGCAGCGCGGGGTTGTCGCGGCGGATGCGGTTGATGATCGTCACCAGTTCGGTCATCGCGGCATCGGGCTGCCACGCGCGCAGCTGGTATTTCTCCGAGTCGAGGTACTCCTCCGAACCCGCCTCGCGCGCGCGGCCTTCGAGCGCCATGAAAGGCGGCCCGTAGATCCCGTAGCTCGCACCTAGCGTCGCGGCCAGGATCAACCGCGCCTGGAACGCCGGCCGTCCGCCGGTCTGGAGGTACTCGGTGAGGATGTCGGGCGTGTTCGGCCAGAGATTGGGACGGAAGAACTCACGCGTGGGCGACTGCGCGAGCTCGGTGAAGTACTGGTAGAGCTCGTACGCGGTGTTCCGCCAGGCGAAGTACGTGTAGGACTGGCTGAAGCCGAGCTTGGCCAGCCGAAACATGACCTTCGGCCGGGTGAACGCTTCCGACAGAAAGATCGCGTCGGGGTACTTTCGCCGCACCTCCGCCAGCACCCATTCCCAGAACGCAAACGGTTTGGTGTGCGGGTTGTCGACGCGGAAGATCCGCACGCCGGCCTCCGCCCAGAACACGAAGATCGAGAGCATCTCCTGCCAGAGCTCGCGCCAGCTCTCGGTCTCGAAGTCGAAGGGATAGATGTCCTCATACTTCTTCGGCGGGTTCTCCGCGTACTGGATCGAGCCGTCCGGGCGGTGCTTGAACCACTCTGGATGCTCGCGCGCGTAAGGGTGATCCGGCGAGCACTGGAATGCGACGTCGAGCGCGATGTCGATGCCTTCGATCCTGGCCGCCTCCACGAGGTGCTTGAAGTCGTCGAGCGTTCCGAGCTGGGGATCGATCGACTTGTGCCCACCCTCCTTCGAACCGATGGCCCATGGGCTGCCCGGCTCTCCCGGCTTGGCCGGCTGATTGTTGGCCCCCTTGCGGTGGGTCGTGCCGATGGGATGGATCGGCGGGAGATAGAGGACGTCAAAGCCCATTCCCGAGACCTCGGCCAGCAGCTTTTCGACATCGCGGAGCTTTCCGACCGAACGTGGGAAGAGCTCGAACCACGAGCTGCACCGTGCTTTGACCTGCTCGACAAGGACTGACAGCTCGCGACCGTACGGCGTGATGTGGCGTTCGCCGTGGCGTCGCATCAGCTCTCCCAGCTCCCCGTCGAGGTCGGCCTTTCCAGTGCGCAGCGCCTTCGAAAGTGCGATGAGCCGGGCCGCGTCGGCGGCCGCGCCGTTGGCGCGCTCGGAGGCCGCCTGCACCATGCGGGCGCCCACCTCGATCTCGACCTGGGTGTCCTGGCCCGCCTCGATCCGTTTGGCGAGGCGCTTGTGCCACGTCTCGAAGTGGTCGATCCAGCCCTCGATCGTGAAGAGGTACTTGCCGAGCTCCGTGACGGGGAACGAGGCGCGCCAGCGGTCGTTGACGAGCGCGGTCATGGGCACGCTCGTCCACTCCGGCTGGCGTTCGTGCCTGAAGAGAAGCGCCGCGGCCAGCGAGTCATGACCGTCCGCGAAGATGTCGGCCTCGACCGTCACCAGCTCGCCGATCGCGCGTTTGGCGGGAAAGCGGCCGCCGTCGATCTCCGGGCTGACGGCCTCGATCACGACGCGGCGACGCCCTTCAACGGGCAGCCGCGCCACGCTCACGCGCCGGTTAGACGAACGTTCGCCTCGCTTCGTTTGGGCTGCTCGGGCCACGGATGAAATCGTGCCATGATTCGCGAAGGTGCAGCGGTCCATAGACCCCGCCACAGGTCGAGAGCTCGCGTCTTTTCCCGAGGCCGACGAGGGCGCGATCGAATCGGCGCTGACCCGCGCCTGGGAAGTGCGGCACCACTGGCGGGACGCCGGCGTGGGGGTGCGAGCGGGCATCATGCGGTCGGTCGCAGGGGTGCTGCGCGCGGACAAGGCGCGCTACGCCGCACTGCTCACCGCCGAGATGGGGAAGCCGATCGTCGAGGCGGAGGCCGAGGTCGAGAAATGCGCATGGACCGCCAACTGGTTCGCCGAGAACGGCGAGCGGCTCCTCGCGGACGAGCCGATCGAAAGCACTGGCACCGAGAGCTACGTCCGGTTTCAGCCGCTCGGCGTGATCCTCGCCGTCATGCCCTGGAACTTCCCGTTCTGGCAGGCGTTTCGCGCGGGCCTTCCGGCATTGACCTCCGGGAACGTGATGCTCCTCAAGCACTCATCCAACGTGCCCCAGTCGGCGCTGGCCATTGAGGAGGTGTTCCGCGAGGCCGGCGTGCCCGAAGGAGTTTTTCAAACGCTGCTGATCGGCTCCGGCGCGGTCGGGCGGATCATCGCCGACCACCGCGTCGCCGGCGTGACGTTGACCGGCTCCGACAAAGCTGGCGCGCAGGTCGCCGAAGCGGCAGGCAAGGCGCTGAAGAAGACGGTTCTCGAGCTGGGCGGCTCCGACCCGTTCGTCGTCCTGGCCGACGCCGACCTCGACGCGGCGGCAACGGTCGCGTGCCGCGCGCGCAACCAGAACAACGGCCAGAGCTGCATCGCCGCCAAGCGATTCATCGTCGAAGAGCCGGTCGCGGATGCGTTCGAGGAGAGGTTCGTGCGCGCGGTCGCGGCTTTGAAGGTCGGCAGTCCGATGGACCGCAGCAACCAGGTCGGCCCGCTCGCGCGAGAGGATCTGGTCGACGACCTCGAGCGCCAGGTCGATGAATCCGTCAGGCTCGGAGCAAAGGCCTTGACCGGCGGCAAGCGCATCGCCGGCGGCGGTTATTACTTCCAGCCGACCGTCCTGTCCAACGTGCGACCCGGGATGCCCGCGTATGACGAGGAGACGTTCGGTCCGGTCGCGGCCGTGATTCGCGCGCGGAATGTCGATGACGCCGTGCGCGTCGCCAACGACACCGAATACGGGCTCGGCTCCAACATCTGGACGCGCGACGTCGAGCGCGGGAAGGAGCTGGCCGAGAAGATCGAGGCAGGGCTCGTCTTCATCAACGGCATGGTCGCGTCCGACGCCCGCCTGCCCTTCGGGGGCGTCAAGCGTTCGGGTTACGGACGCGAGCTTTCCGAGTACGGCATCAAGGAGTTCACGAACATCCAGACGGTCTGGGTCGGGCCCACCAAGCAATCGCCACCTCCGCGCGCGGAATAGCGCTCGAGACGGCCCGCCTCCGGCTGGAGCCGGTAAGTACCTCGCACACCGAGGCCATCTATCAAGCGGTCGTGGAATCGCGAGCGGAGCTTCTGCCGTGGATGCCGTGGGCGCGCGAGCCAAAGCCGGACCTGCACACGTTGCAGCAGGGATGGGTGGACGGCCGGTATTTGAATTTCGCCATGGTCGACAAGGCGGCGATGCAGGTGCTGGGCGTCGTCGGGCTCAATATCGAGCGGCAGCATGTTGCCGAGCTGCACTACTGGATCCGGACGTCGCATGCAGGTCGAGGGCTGACAACCGAGGCCGGGCTCGCGCTGATCGCATGGGCACGCGAATCACTGGGGATTGCGCGTCTCACGCTGTGGGCCGGAACCGAGAACCATGCCAGCAGGCGTGTCGCCGAGAAGCTCGGATTCGTTCACGTCGGGCCGCTTTCGTGGCGTCCCGAAGGCGGCCTCGGCGACTTTCCAGCCGAGCGCTACGAGCTTTTGCTCACGTCTGGGCCGCGGGAGTAGAGACCGGGATGGCCGGCTTTTTGGTCGGCCGCTTGTTGCTCTGGTGTTTTTTCGCCATCACTGAATAGCTGTCCTTCAGCGCGTGAGCCGGATCGAGGCCGAAGCTTCGGGCCATGTCGGGGAGTACCCCGGCGTTGCCTTCGAGCTCCACGAACCACCCGAAGTCGAGGACGTCGAGCGTGATGGCGACGCCGTCGAGCATCCATAGAGTTCGTTGCTTCGGGTACGTCCACCCGACGCGAAAGCCGAGCTGCTCGAGCATGTCAAGCATCGCGTGGACGTCTTTGATGTCAATCTCGGTTTCCTCGCGCGTCTTGACGCCGCCGTCGAATCGCGCGGGGCCCTTGGCCGTCAGCACACCATGCGGTCCGCCGTTGAGCACCCGCAGCCTGAGGGTCGTGTTGCGTGTCGATTTGCCCGGGCCGTTGAAGCGGTAGTTGTCTTCGCGATAGTGACCGTGACGTTTCGCGCCGCGCTCGCGCAGCAACGCTCTCAGTCTGGCGTGATCTCTCGGCCCTGTGAGCCGAAACTTCAGCTCCGACTCGAACGTGCGGTCTCGGTTCGGCCGCGCCACGTCACCGAGCGTAATGGTTCAGGCCGCGGTGCTTCGAATCCGGTAGAGCGAGGCGACCACGCCGGTGCACTCATCTTCGACGTAGTCCATGCCTGCAGCCTCGGCGATCGCACGCGCCTCTTGCGAGCGGATGTCGAGCTGAAGCCACAGCGCCTTCGCGCCGACCTTCGCTGCCTGTCGTGCGATCTCTGGAGCGTCGGCCGCGGGCCTGAAGACGTCGACGAGGTCGATCTTCTCCGGCACGTCGAGCAGCGACCGGTAGACCTTCTCGCCAAACAGCGTGTCGGCGTACGGGTTGATCGGGATGATGCGGAATCCCCTTCGCTGCAGCGTCAGCGGAACCGAACCGCCCGCTTTCTCGGGGTCGCGGGATGCGCCGACGACCGCGATCGTTCTGGCCGTGGCGAGGATCTGGTCCGACGGTCGGCTCACGTAATCAGCAAGCCGACGTGGCGGCGCGATATTCCAGGTTGTCGGCGATGGCGTTTGCCGCCTCGGCGCCCTTGAAACGCTCCACCAGATGCAGCGCGAGGTCGATGCCGCTCGTAACGCCGCCGGCGCTGATGAGTTCGCCGTCGTCGACCACCCGCTGCTTGACGAGGATGGCGCCCGCCGCTTCGAGATCCGGCCAGGCGTTGTGATGCGTGGTGGCACGCCGGCCCTTCAGAACGCCGGCTGAGGCGAGAATCATCGCGCCGGTGCAGACCGACGTGAGGATGGCGCCGCGCTGCGAGGTCGCTTCTATGAGTCCCCGCCAACGATCCGCCTCGACCTCCGCCCGCGCGCCTTTCGGCGCTTTACTCACCCAACCGCCGCCGGGAAAGACGACGACATCGGCGTCGTCGCGCGGCTTTCCATCCGCCTGCATCGTCAACCCGTACGCGCAGGTGACCTGCGTGCTCGTGCCCACGAGCTGCACGTCGAAACCGGCGCGGCGCAGCACCGAGAGTGGTCCCACGGCATCGAGCTCGTCCATTCCGTCGAAGACGACGATGTCGATCTTCATCTGCGTTGATCGTATAGAGCTTGTGATTCGAATCGCCACGATCAACATATGGGCGCGATTCGGCGATTGGCCGGCGCGACGCGAAGTACTCCGGCGGTGCATCGGCGAGCTGAACCCCGACGTTCTCGCGCTGCAGGAGACGGTCGTGCTTGGCGATTACGACCAGGTAGCCGATATCACCGACGGCTATGAGGTCGTGCATCAGACCAAACGAACGCCAGACGGTGCCGGAATTTCGATCGCGAGCCGCCGCGCCGCCACCGCTGTGCATGAGCTCGACCTTCACATCGCGGCCAGGCCGCGCGACTTTCCGGCCGGCGCGCTACTTGTCGAGCTCGGTGATTTGCTTTTTGTCAACCACAATCCGAGCTGGCGTCTGGATCACGAGAACGAACGTGAACGCCAGGCGGTGACCGTCGCCCGGAAGATCGAGGAGCTTGCGGCAAAGCACGTCGTTGTGGCGGGCGACATGGACGCAGACCCTCTGGCGACGAGTATTAGGTTCTGGACCGGCCGGACTTCGATCGACGGCATGAGCGTGTGCTATCGCGATGCCTGGGAGGCAAAGCATCGCGGCGACTGCGGCGACACGTTCACACCTCACGAGAACCCGTTGGTGGCCGACGCGGACTGGCCGTTCGGGCGGATCGACTACATCCTCGTCCGCTGTGGGGTGCACGGCGGTCCGACGATGCGCATCAATCGCTGTGAACGCTGGCTCGACCAACCCGTCGCCGGCGTGTGGGCCAGCGATCACTTCGGCGTAGTCGCCGACCT
>DASSLJ010000086.1:0-9845 GCA_035689585.1 Candidatus Dormiibacterota bacterium | reverse complement strand
TTCAGAAGTTACGCGACGCGGACGCTCTTGGCGCGCGGGCCCTTCGGGCTCGACTCGATTTCGAACGAAACCTTCTCGCCACCCTGGAGGCCGTCGAAGTCACCCTCGGTGCCACTGCGGTGGAAGAAGTATTCCTGTCCGTCCTCGGCCTTGATAAATCCAAAGCCACGGTCCGAAACCAGCTTCTTGATGGTGCCTGTTGGCATTTCCATCTCCTATCTCTCGAACGGCGGGGTCTAACTCAACTAGCTAGGCCCGTTCGAGAAGGAGATCGCAGCCCACTGTGAGCGCCGGCGCTCCGCCGGCTACCAAGCAGTATACCCAGATCCTCAGAAACCTATTCCTGCGGCCTCCGCAGCCCGGCGCGCGCGCGACTGCTCGACCTCGGTGAGATGCCGCTTGCGCAAACGGAGATGCTTGGGTGTGACCTCGAGCAGCTCGTCGTCGGCGAGAAAGTCGAGGGACTGCTCGAGGCTCAGCTTCGACGCCGGCGTCAGGCGCACCGAGATGTCTGAGGTCGATGAGCGGACGTTGGACTGCTTTTTCTCGCGGCAGACGTTCACCCGGATGTCGCCCGGGCGCCTCTGCACGCCCACGACCATCCCTTCGTAGACCTCCTCACCCGGCTCGATGAACGTGGTGCCGCGCTCCTGCGCTGCGGCCAGCCCGTACGTCAGCGACGTGCCCGGCGACGAGGCGGTCAGCGCCCCATTGCGCTGCTCCCGGAATTCGCCGAGCCAGGGGCGGTATCCGATGCCGATCGAGCCCATCAGCCCCGTGCCGGCGGTCAGGGTCAGGAACGTGTTCCGGAATCCGATCAGACCGCGGGTCGGGATGAGGTACTCGAGCCGGACGCCGCCCTTCTTGTCGTAATTGATCTCGATCATCTCGGCGCGGCGCTTGCCCAGCGCTTCCGTCACCCCGCCAAGGTTCTCCTCGCGCACGTCGACCGTGAGGTGCTCGACCGGCTCCATGCGTCGGCCTTCGATGACCTTCACGATCGCCTCCGGCCGCGACACCTCAAACTCGTAGCCCTCGCGCCGCATCGTCTCTATCAGCACGGCGAGATGGAGCTCGCCGCGGCCGCTGACGAGAAACTGGTCGGCGGACTCGGTGTCCACGACGTGGAGGCCGAGGTTGGTGTCGAGCTCCTTGTACAGACGTGCGCGCAGCTGACGGGTCGTCGAAAACCGGCCTTCGCGGCCGGCGAACGGTGACGTGTTCACGCCGAACGTCATCCGCACCGTCGGTTCTTCGATCTCGATCCGGGGAAGCGGATCGGGCGATTCGGGGTCCGCGAGCGTGTCGCCGATCGCAACGTCTTCGAGACCGGTCAAAAGGACGATGTCTCCGGCGGCCGCCGACTGCACCGCCGCGCGCTCGAGCCCGCGGTACATCAGGACGTGGATGACCTTGGCGCGCCGTGGCTCGCCTTCGCTGCCCAGGACGGCGACGATCTGACCCGGCGCAATCGCCCCGCGAGAGATTCGCCCGATCGCCATCGTGCCGGTGTAGTCGTCGTATGCGCGATTGGCGACGAGCATCTGAAAACCGCCTTCCTCGACGACCGGCGCCGGGACATGCTCGACGATGGCTGCGAACAGCGGCTCCAGGTCCGGTCCCATGGCGTCCGGGCTGAGGCCGGCGCGGCCCTGCTTCGCGATGGCGTACACGACCGGCGCCTCCAGCTGATCCGCATCCTCGGCGAGCTCGAGGAACAGGTCGTGCACCCGCTCCAGCGTGCGCGCAGCGTCGGCGTTGGCGCGGTCGACCTTGTTGATCACGATGACGATCCGGAGTCCGACCTCGAACGCCTTGCGGAGGACGAACCGGGTCTGCGCCATCGGGCCCTCGGCGGCGTCGACGAGCAGCAGGCAGCCGTCGGCCATGTTGAGCACGCGTTCGACCTCGCCGCCGAAGTCGGCGTGGCCGGGCGTGTCGATGATGTTGATGGTCACGTCACCGTGGCGGATCGAGGTGTTCTTGGCCAGGATCGTGATGCCCTTCTCACGCTCGAGGTCGTTGCTGTCCATGATCAGCGTCCCAACGTCCTGGTTTTCCCGGAACGTATGGCTCTGTTTCAGCAGCGCGTCGACGAGTGTCGTTTTCCCATGGTCGACATGGGCCACGATGGCGACGTTGCGGATGTCGTGCCGGAGGTTGGCGTGAGTCACGGCTGCAGCGAGGCAATATACGGATCGCGATGAGGTACCGGTTCCTGCTCGGACTTCTCGCGGCGGCCTGGGTCTTCTGGCTCTCGCCCACGCCGGCGCAGGCTGACGAGGGATGGGTCGTCAAGTCGTTTCACGCGCAGATCGCGATCAACCCCGACTCCTCGCTCGACATCATCGAAAACATCCAGGTCGATTTCGGTTCTCAGGTCAAGCATGGGATCTTCCGCAACATCCCGGTCCGGTACCGGTACGACGCCTCGCACGATCGCTACTACGTGCTCGATGTCAAGTCGGTGACGGATGGCCAATCGCCGATTCCCTACACCACGTACGACCAGGGCGCCGACCGCGTGATCAAGATCGGCGATCCGAACCGTACGGTGACCGCCGGCAACACGTACGTCATCAGCTACGCACTCAAGGGCGTGATGAACTCCTTCCCCGATCACGACGAGCTTTACTGGAACGTCGACGGCGATCAGTGGCCGGTCCCGAAGCAGTTCGTGTCGGCGACAGTGACGCTTCCCGGCCCCTCGTTCCAGGGCGCCGCGTGCTACCAGGGCGCAACCGGCTCGCACGAGGCATGCAACTACGGCAATACGGCGCAGTCAGTGACCTATTCCTCCACGCGACCGCTCGCTTCCGGAGAGCAGATGACCGTCGTGACCGGGCTCACCAAGGGCGCCGTCACCGTCGCACCGCCGATGCTCGAGCCCCGGCTGCGCAGGTTTCCGCAGGACGCCTTCGACATCAATCCGCTGACCGTCGGACTCGGCCTCCTGCTGCTGGCGGCAGGGATCGCGCTCATCGGTTGGTTCTGGTGGTTGCACGGCCGCGACCGCGAGTACCTGACGCAGTACTACCTGACCAACGACCCGCGGGACGAGGCGATCCCGCCTTTCCACCGCGACCCGGTCGTGGTCGAGTTCGGTCCTCCGCAGGACCTCCGGCCGGCGGTGCTCGGACTGATCCTCGACGAGTCGGCGGACACCAAGGACGTCACGGGGACGATCGTCGACCTGGCGGTGCGCGGCTACCTGACCATCACCGAGGTACCGGGAGAGAAGGACTGGGTCCTCACCCGCAAACAGGGCGACGTGTCAGGACTACTCCCATACGAAAGGACGCTGTTCTACGGCATCTTCGCCAACGGCAAGCAGGAGGTGAAGGTCTCCGAGCTCAAGGGCACGTTTCGGACGACGCTGATGTCGGCGGAGCGCGACATCTACAGCGACGCGATGGGCCGCAAGCTCTTTCGCGTCCGTCCCGATCTCATGCGGCTCGGCGCGATCGGAGTCGCCGTCCTCGCCATCCTGGTCGGAGCGGGATTGACCTTTCTCCTCGGCGTGGCTTTCGGCGGAGGGCTGATCGGCGTCGGCGTCATCCTCGTCGGGCTGTTTTTGGTCGCCGTCCATCGCGCGCTGTCGACGCGGACTGCCGCGGGCCGCGAACTGATGCAGCGGACTCTCGGCTTTCGGCTGTACATGAACACGGCGGAGAAGTACCGGCAGCAGTTTGCGGAGAAGGCCGAGATCTTCACGCAGCTTCTCCCCTACGCAATCGTGTTCGGCTGCGTGACCCGGTGGGCGAAGGCGTTCGAGGGTATCGACACGTCGCAAGCCAACGGTTGGTACCTCGGCAACCGGCCCTTCCAGGCTGCGCTGCTGGCCAGCAGCCTCGAGTCGATGAACTCGAGCATCGCGACGGCGATCGCCTCGAGCCCGGCCGCGAGCGGCTCCAGCGGCTTTGGCGGAGGCGGCTTTGCGGGAGGCGGAGGCGGAGGCGGCGGAGGAGGCTCCTGGTAGTGCGAGTTGCAAACGCTTGTGAATTCGCGTTGAATTAAGTCTCGGCTTCGGTAATCGTTCGATGGGGGGAGTCGATATGAACGTCTACCTGACGTTCCACCAGGCGTATCAGCCTGTACTGGACAGCATTCTGCTGTCGGCGCTCGTCGCCGGCCTGCCGCTCTACGTCTTGTTCGTCATGCTGGCTGTCCTGCGGCTGCCGGCGTGGCTCAGCGCCCTCGCCTCGCTTGCGACCGCAGGGGTGCTGGCGTGGCTCGTCTGGGGAATGCCGTTCGGGATCACGCTCGGCGCCACGACCGAAGGCATGGCGTTCGGTCTGTGGCCGATCAGCTGGATCGTGCTCAACGCGATCGTGTTTCACAACCTCACGGTCGCGAGCGGGGACTTCGACGTCATCAAGCGATCGCTCACGCGGCTGACGCGTGACCGCCGCCTGCAGGCACTGCTGATCGCGTTTTCGTTCGGCGCGTTGCTCGAGGGCATCGCCGGATTCGGCGCGCCCGTGGCGATCAGCGCTTCGGTCCTGGCAAGCCTGGGATTCGAGCCGGTGACGGCGGCCGTGCTGGCGCTTCTCGCCAACACCGCGCCCGTCGCATTCGGATCGATCGGAATTCCAGTCGTCACGTTGGGTGGGTTGGTCGCACCGATCTTGCACAAGGATGTGACGCAGACGACGCTCGCTCTTTCGGCGATGGTCGGCCGGCAGCTGCCGCTCTTCTCGATCATCGTGCCCGCGTACCTGATCCTCGTGCTCGCCGGGTGGAAGCGGATGCGCGAGGTCTTGCCGGCGGTCCTGGTCTGCGGCATCTCGTTCGCGGTCGTGCAGTTCCTCGTATCAAACTTCGTCGGTCCGCAGCTGACCGACATCATCGCCGCGCTGGTGTCGATGGGCTGTCTCGCCTTGCTTCTGCGGGTTTGGCGGCCGAAGGAGGTGTGGCAGTTCGCCCACGAGGCTGCCGGAGCCGGCGGCGCGGCGACCATGCGAAGCGGTCCCGGCGCCATGCAGCGCGAGGCGAACCTTCCGGGCCAGGCTGTCACCGATCGGGAGGGTCCTGTCGACTCGCTCGATCGCCGTGGGCGGGTCGCGCAGGCGTACTTCATGTACGTGATCCTCGTCGTGGTCATCCTCGTGGGCCAGATGGGCAACCTGCCGTTCTGGTCCGGTCACCCCGTCAACGACCCGAAGACGGCGCTGCACACCCCGGCCAACATCACCGCGGACCTGAACTGTGGAGCGCCCGCGTTCAAGCTGTGTCCGCTGCCGTGGGCGGGGCCGGATCCGGCAAAGGACCGGCAGGCTTTCAAGTTCCCGGTGTGGAACTTCTTCTGGCCCGGGACTTACGCGACGAACGCGAAGGGCGCGCCCGTGTCGCTCGTCTCGCAGGAGAAGCCGATCGTTTCCAAGCCGACCGCGTACAACAACCCGTTCAAGTGGGACTTCCTGGCGGCGGCGGGATCGCTCGTGCTATACGCCGACATCCTCGCGTTCCTTTTGATGCTCGCCCTGGGCCGGCGAGTCAACTTCTTCGTCGTCTACGCGCAAACGGTTCGCCAGCTGGCGCTGCCGATCCTCACGATCGCGTTCATCCTCGGCATCGCGTACGTCATGAACTACTCGGGCATGACCTCGAGCCTTGCCATCGCGCTGTCGAAGACGGGATTCATATTCCCGTTCGTGGCGGCGTTCCTCGGATGGCTCGGTGTGTTCCTGACCGGCTCTGACACCTCGTCCAACACGCTGTTTGGGCCGCTGCAGGCCCAGACCGCTCAGCAGCTCGGCAACGTTTCGCCGATCCTGACCGCCGGAACGAACTCGTCCGGTGGAGTCATGGGCAAGATGATCAGCCCGCAGAACCTCTCGGTCGGAGCCGCCGGCGTCAACAAGGTGGGCGCCGAAGGCGAGATCTTCCGGCGCGTGATCCGCTACAGCCTCATCCTCACGGCCGGCGTCGGCGTGCTGGCCATGATCGAGGCATACGTGATTCCTTCGATCGTGCCGACGCCGTAACCGCTCGGATAGTCCGGACTAACCGCGTCTTTGGACCGCGGACACATCGGATAGTCCGGACTATCCGTAACCCTGCCCCGAATCGGCATCGTTGGAATACGGCGTGGTGCCGAGAGCGGGAGTCGAACCCGCACGTCCTTGCGGACATCGGTTTTTGAGACCGACGCGTCTGCCTGTTCCGCCACCTCGGCGCAGCCCTCGGACTAGATCTCGCGAGGGGTCTCGACCATACCATTGGCCGATGCGAATCGGCCTGGCGCTCGCCCTGCTCTCGATTCTCGCCGCGTGCGGGCCTTCGCTATCCCCCATCGCGGCGGTCTCGCCGAGCTCGGCCGCCGCCTCCTCGGCCGCGTCCGGCCCTCGCATCTCTCCCCCGCCCGTGACGCCGCCGGCGCCGCCCGGAACCAATCTGCCGGCCTTCGCCTGCTCCGACGCGTCCGGCGGCAAGACCGGGGTCGCCAACACCATCACCGCGCGGGTCGGTGAAGACCAGGGCTACGACCGCTTCGTGCTCCAGTTCGACCCCATCGTGCCGACGTACACGGTGAAGCGCCAGGGCAGCGCCGTCTTCACCCAGGGAGCCAGCGGCCAGAGCGTGACCCTTGCGGGCAAAGCCGGGGTGCTCGTCACGGTTCACTCGGCCCAGGGCACGACGACCTTCACCGGCTCGACCGACGTGGCGACGCCCGGTTACAAAGTCCTGCTCGAGGCGAAGCAGACGCAGGACTTCGAGGGCTACGTCTCCTGGGCACTTGGTCTCAGCCAGCCGGCGTGCATGCGAGTTTTCACACTCGACGCTCCCGCGCGCTTAGTCGTCGATTTCCAGTTCCCGAGCAGTTAATCTTCCGCGGCGATGGCCGTCGTGCCACCGCCTGCCCCTCCCTCACAGGTCCCCACCCAGCCGGCATCGGCGCCTCCGAAGGCAAAGAGCTCGGGCTGCTTTGGGTGCGGATGCGGTGGCTGCGTGCTCGTCATCATCCTCATCGCGCTGCTCATCGGAGGCGCCGGATATTTCTTTTTCGTCGTCCAGGCGTCGGCAGCCGTGTCCGCGCCGGCGTCCCTGGTCGTGATCAATCAGCCGATCACCGTTGACGGGAATCCCGGCACCCCGGGTCAATCGCTGAACGCGGGAAGTTCCGTCAGCACCGGTGCGGGCGGGCACGGTGCGATCAACTTTCCCGACGGGTCGTACATGCGGATGGCGCCCGACACGACGGTGCAGATCACGAGCGTTCAACTGCAGAAGAACGGCAGCCTGCAGGCGATTGCGCTGGCGCAGAAAGTCGGGCGCACGTTCGTCAACGTGCAGCACCTTGCCAACGGTGCGAGCTTTTCCGTCGACGGTCACAACGTCAGCGCCGCCGTCCGCGGCACCCAGTTCGAGGTGCTCGTCCGCCCCGACCACACCAACCGCATCTGGGTCTTCGTCGGAACCGTGAAGGTCAGCGGAAAGACATCGCGGACGCTGACCGCGGGCCAGGAGATCGACGCCGACGCCAACGGCAACCTGACGAACCTTCGGTCGAACCAGTTCGACCCCACCGATCCGTTTCCCATGTCGCAGCAGTGCGCGGCCTCAGCGTCGGGCGGCAACAACGCCGGGACCGTCGATTCATCGTCTGGCGATGCGCTGACCAATGGCCAGTCCGCGGAGTCCGACTATTACTCGCCCGGCGGCAACCTGACGATGACGTTCTGCTATCCCGGCAGCCTCATGTCCGTCACGCTGACCGACCCGAACGGCGTGCAGCAGACGCGGCAGGGCGCGCCCCCGCTCACGATCCACGTCACGAACGGGCCGCCTGGCATCTACAAAGCTCTGGTCCGCGCCATCAATGTGGCGGCTTCCGGCGAGGCGTACTCGGTCGCGTTTGCGACCGACGCACCGTGCGTGGCCGGCAGCGTGGACACCGGTGGAGTCGTACGCGAGACGCTGAGCAACTCGCAGATCGCGACGGCGCTGGCCGAATCCGGGTCGAACGGCGTGACACTCTATGTCGCCGGCACGTCGCCGAACTCGGCGCGCATCGTCTACTACTCCGACATCGGTGGAGTGTCGATCTCGTGGACGATCGTTTTCTACGCCGCGACGCCCGACCTCGGCGCGGTGATCACGCAGGTCACTGTCCGTGGCATCAACGTCACCACGCAGGTGATCTCGAACCTCACGTCGTTCGGTGGACATTCGATCAGTGCGATCCCGTCGGGATTCGTCGTCGACCGGGTGTACTCGTGCACGACCGCCAATGGCGATGGACTGATGGTGGTGGAAGGCCACAGGTAGCTCAGATCCCGGCGGCCTGAGCTATGTTTCGCCGCGCAAATGGCCGCGCCCGCCAAGCCCGCGCCTAAGCCTCATCGCGGGGGCCGACGGTTGCTGATCGTCCTCGCGATCCTGATTCTGATCATCGCGGGTGTGCTCGTCTGGCTCAACATCGCTGCGCAGGCGCAGATCGACGCGTCGGGTTCCCTGACCGTCTACCAACCTGTGACGTCACTGGCCCACGGCTCGGGGGCCGCCACCCCGGCGCAGTCAGGCGCCGCGGTCCGTGCCGCTGACACAGTTTCGACAGACGCCAAAGGTCTTGCCGGGATAACGCTGCCCGACGGCACGCTGACCCGGCTCGCCAAAAACACGTCGATCACGCTCGACTCCGCGCACTTTGCGAAGGACGGCAGCATGCACGACGTGTCGCTTACGCAGCAGATCGGCCGCACGTTCACGAACGTGCAGCATCTCGTGACCGGCGCATCTTTCGATGTGCACGGTCGCGCGGCAACCGCAAGCGTGCGCGGAACCAAGTTCGAGGTCCTCATCACTGCCGACGGAACGATGACCGTCAAGGTCTTCAAGGGCACAGTGATCCTTCACAACGGGCATGGGTCGGTCACCATCCATGAAGGTCAGCAGGCGAGCGCGAACCCCGACGGCACGTTGAGCCAGCCGGTTCCGATCGTGCCCGATCCGAGCGACCCTTTCGGTCCGGCCATCGATGCGTCGAATGCGGTCAGCAGCGACACCACGCCGGGCACCGAGCAGGACTACATAGGTGCGCCTCTGCATGACGGCGAGCAGCAGACCTACAAATACAGCTACGCGGGCGGGAGCAGCGTCGAAGCATCGCTCGGATATCCAGGTTCGTCGATGAAGCTCACGTTGAAGTCGCCTGACGGCGTGGCCAAGTCAGCGAGCGGCAAGCTTCCGTTTGTGCGGCGCGACGGAGCGCCCGCGGGGATTTACACGATCGTGGTCGACGGCGTGAGCGGGCTGGGCACGGCCGGTGAGGAACCGTTTGTCGCGGTCGCGTCAGTCGAGCAGTGCGTCAGCGCGAACACCGAGCAGAACGGCGCGATCCACCGCGGTTACACCGCACAGGACCTTGTCAACGCGCTGCAGCAGTCCGGCCAGGTGTCCGGACTTTCCAATCTGCGCCTCAGCCTTGGTGCGGACTCGGTCGCCGGCGCAATCATCACGTCGTCCGGCATGTACAACGGCGTCGGCTTCAGCGGCTCTGTCGTGCTCGTCGCGCATGACGGCGTGCTCGACATCATGCCGACGAGCGGGACCATCTTCGGCATGAGTGTGCCGGCGCAGCAGCTCGTGCAGCAGATCGCGGCGACGATCGGCCAGGACCCTTCGAACCTCGACCCGGGTTTTGCGGTCGACCGCCTGTTCACCTGCAACTCGGTGTTGATGGTCGACGGCCGAGCGGCGGCTTAGGCTGCTCTCAGCCTCCGAAGACATGACGCGCCGCGCGCGTCAGAAGAGTCAGGCCCGACCCCTCGAAAAGCCACGCCAGCTCGGCGATTCCCACCGCAGCGACCAGAATTGCGCTGACGCCGATCCCTCCGCCTTTG
>DASSLJ010000085.1:0-7391 GCA_035689585.1 Candidatus Dormiibacterota bacterium | reverse complement strand
AGCAGCGCCTGCCGCGCGCCGCGCGAGACGGCTTTGGCATGCACGAGCATGTCGTCGACAGTGACGGGCAGCGTCGTGGGATGACCGAGCATCACCATGCCGAGGCTGTCGCCGACGAGCAGGATCGGGATGCCGGCCTCGTCGAGGATCCTCGCGCTGAGGTAGTCGTAGGCCGTGAGCATGGCAAAGCGCCGGCCCTCGTCCTTGAATCGCTGGACGTCCAGCACAGTGGTCATCTGCCACGTCTCCTTTGGGTCGCTGCCACATTCCGGGTCAGCGCCCTTCTGGTCCGCTCGACCGCCGCGGGTTCGAGTCCCGCCTGCTGCGCGATCTCGAGCGCGACCAGGGCGAGCATACGATAAAGCTCCGGATTGTCCATCACCGCAAGGTGACGTCTGACGGTCTCCGCGTCGCCTCGCCGGATCGGTCCGGTGAGCGCCTTGATCGGCCCTCGTCGACGGATGTTGGACACGGCCCCATCGACCAGCGGCAGGAGCGCATCTCGGCTTTCCTTCTCACTCCAGCCGATGCCGCGCAGGAGCGCGACCGCCTCGGCGACCACGACGTCGACGAAGTTCGACGCGAACACGGCAGCGGCGTGATACACGACGCGCTCGCTGTCGCCGACGTGTCTCGGCTTCGCGCCAAGGCTTCGCGCGATAGAGCGCAGGCGTCGTTCCAGTGCCGGCGTCGTCGCGTCGACAGCAACCGTTATCCCGCGAAACGCCGAAGGGTCGCGTGGCGCGGGGAACGACTGCAGCGGATGAAAAGAGCCGCGCGGATTTTCAGGTAGCACGTCGAGGACGTCGAGGCCGAGAGCTCCGCTGCAGTGCACGACGGCTAGCTCGCGCGGCGGCTCCATCGCCGCTATCCGCTTGGCCATGTCGCGGACCGCGCCGTCGGGCACCGTGACAAAAAGGATGCCGGCGGCCGGCAGACGGAATCCGACGCGCGCCGGGACCAATCGCGCGTGAAGCGCGCGCGCGAGGCTGCGGCCTAGATTGCCGCGCCCCGCGACGGTAAGCCGATCGTCAGGCGTCTTACGAGGCGGCGCCTGACGAGCCGGCGGCCGCGGCCGGCGCCGACGGCTCTTCGGCCGCGAGGATCTCGTCGAGCTCTCGGCCGTCGATCGTCTCGACTTCCTTCAGCCGCTCGACCACCGCATCCA
Source organism: Candidatus Dormiibacterota bacterium (assembly GCA_035689585.1). Taxonomy (GTDB): domain Bacteria; phylum Chloroflexota; class Dormibacteria; order Dormibacterales; family Dormibacteraceae; genus 40CM-4-65-16. The sequence goes on along the minus strand of DASSLJ010000085.1, from coordinate 6,223 downwards.
TCTTTCCGCGCCGCTGCGTGAGGATCGTCTTTGCGGTCTGGTAGCCGTGATCGACGATGCTGCGGATCTCCTCGTCGATGATCGCCGCCACCTCTTCGGAGTAGTTGCGCTGCTCGCCGAGGTCGCGGCCGAGAAAGACAAGCTCCTCCTTGTGACCCATGGTCACCGTTCCGAGCTTCTCCGACATTCCCCACTGCGTGACCATTCGGCGCGCCATCTGGGTCGCCCTCTGGATGTCGTTCTCGGCTCCGGAGGTGATGTCCTTGAACACGATTTCCTCGGCCACGCGGCCGCCCATGATGCCCGCGATCTGGTCCATCAGCTCGTCGCGTGAGACGAGGTACTTGTCCTCCTCGGGCAGGCTCAGGGTCCAGCCGAGGGCCATGCCGCGGGAGATGATCGAAACCTTGTGCACCGGGTCGGTGTGCGGCAGCGCCTTCATGACCAGTGCGTGACCCACCTCGTGGTAGGCGATGATCTCCTTCTCTTTGTCGGAGATGCGCCGGCTCTTCCGCTCGGGACCGGCGATCACGCGAGCGATCGCCTCCTCGAGCTCGTCCATGCCGATTACCTTCTTGTTCGCGCGCGCCGCAAGGATGGCCGCCTCGTTGATGAGGTTGGCGAGGTCGGCGCCGGAGAACCCCGGCGTCTGGCGCGCCAGCACGTCGAGGTCGACCGTCGAGTCGAGCGGCTTGTTGCGCGCGTGCACGTCGAGGATCGAGCGGCGGCCCTTGATGTCAGGCCGGTCGAGCGTGACGTGGCGGTCGAAACGTCCCGGCCGCAGCAACGCGGGGTCGAGGACGTCCGGGCGGTTGGTGGCCGCGATGACGATGACGTGGGTGTTGGTGTCGAAGCCGTCCATCTCGACGAGCAGCTGGTTGAGGGTCTGCTCGCGCTCGTCGTGACCACCGCCGAGGCCGGCTCCACGCTGGCGTCCGACGGCGTCGATCTCGTCCACGAACACGATGCACGGTGAGTTCTTCTTGGCCTGGTCGAAGAGGTCGCGGACGCGGCTCGCGCCGACACCGACGAACATCTCGACGAACTCTGAACCGGAGATGGAGAAGAACGGCACTCCCGCTTCGCCGGCGACGGCCTTGCTCAGCAGCGTCTTGCCGGTTCCGGGAGGACCGACGAGCAGCACGCCCTTGGGAATGCGCGCGCCCAGGGCGACGAACTTCTCGGGATATTTGAGGAACTCGACGATCTCGGTGAGCTCCTGTTTGGCTTCATCGACACCCGCGACGTCGGCGAACGTGATGGCGGGCTTGTCGCCCGCGATCATGCGCGCGCGCGATCTGCCAAAGGAGATCGCCTGGTTGTTGCCGCTCTGCGTCTGCCGCAGCACCCACCACATGAAGGCCGCGATCAGGATGACCAGGATGATGTTCGGCAGCAGAACGCTCACGAGGTAACCGCCCGTCGCGTTCTTGTCGAATTTGACGTTGACGTGGTCGGCGCGCATCTGCTGCAGAAGGTCGGTGCATCCGCTGCTGCAGTCCTGCAGCGTGACGTTGTGCTTGTTGTGGTTGCCGGCTTCGGTGGCGACGCCGTCGGTGCCATTGATCTCGAGGTCGGTGACCTGGCCGGCGTCGGCCTTGTCGAGAAGCTGGGTGTAGGTCCAGTCACCGGCGTTCTGACCGTTCTGGATCGACGTCCACGTGAACCAGAAGATCAGACCCAGGACGACGACCAATGCGAAGTAGAACAGGCTGGAGCGGGGAAAGCGACTCAATTCAGTCTCCTCGAGGAATTGGAGCTTTTAGCCTAACAACATTCTCGGCCGACCGAGCCGGGATAGGTGTAATGGCGATGTGGAGGCCCGGCTCGCCTGGTCGGGCGGCCAGGTCGGCGTCGAGCGCCACGCCGGGAACCCACGCCAGCCTGTCGCCGGCAAAGACCAGCGGCCATGCGTCGCGGTCCTCCCGGGGCACACGCGCGTCGACGAAGATGTCCTGCAGCTTGCGAGTTCCGCGGGCTCCCTGGGGACGCATGCGCAGGCCCGGCCGCCTGAACCCTAGGCTCACGTTCAATCCATCACGCAGATGCGCGGCCTGTGAATCACCACAGCCGGGGCAGCCTCTAACCTCGAGAGTGGGCCTCTCGACGGCCGGCTGGGACGCGACGATCTCCATGCGGCCCCCCACGATACGGAAACGCAGGGCGCCCGGAAGGTCGACGCCCCGGCCACCTCGACCGCCTCTTGCCAGCTTCACCATCGACTCCAGGTGCCGGCGTGACAGGCCGGGTTGGCGACCACCTGCCTCGGCGTACAGGCGCTTGAGGGACTCGATCTCGGTAGGCGTGCTTTCGGCATCGTCCTGAAGGCGCGCGGCGACGAGCGCGGCGGCGTGGAAGCGCCGGGTGATGCCCGGCCGGTCGCGCTCGAGCGCCGGCAGGATCTGAGATCGGACACGGACGCGAGCGAACCTGGTGTCGCTGTTGGAGGGGTCCTCGTACGCGACGAGTCCGCGCTCCTCGAGAAACCGGCGCACGTCCGTGCGCCAGACATGAAGAAATGGACGCACGTAGCGCCCGCGCCGCGCGGGCATTCCTCGGAAGCCCGCGAGCCCACAGCCGCGCATCAGATGAAGGACGATGCCCTCGACGAGGTCGTCGGCGGTGTGGGCGGTCGCGATCAGGTCGGCCCGCGCCTCAGCGCGCGCGCGGTCGAGAAACGCGTAGCGAAGCTGTCGTGCGCCCGCCTGGAGCGAACCCTTCGGCACGGGCTCGTCTCGGCGCTCGGTGATCAGGCGGATGCCGAGCCCGGCGCAAAGCGCAGCGACCTGCTGCGCCGCGATCTGGGATCCCGCGCGCAACGCGTGGTCGTAGTGGGCAGCGACGATGTCAGCCCCGGACTCGTGAAGCGTGACAAGTAGGGCGACCGAGTCGGGGCCGCCCGAAACCGCGACTACGACTCGACCCGGCACGCTGCTCGAGATAAGGGTCATGGGTCTCTAGATAATGCCCTGCGACCGGGTCGACCGCAGCGAGATGTTCGCAAACGGCTCGGATAGCGGGAACGTGTCATAGATTTCGCAGGTGCTCGTGCGTTCCGCTCCCCGCGCCGTCACGGCCGAGGCGCCGCCATGGGGCCTCGCGCTCGCCAACAGGCGATTCCGCTGGTTGCTCCTGACCATCTCCGGCGTACCGATCACCCTGTCCTACCTCTGGTTCGGGGTGCTCAAGCCGCTGCTGTCGAGCGGCCCCTCCGATTTCGTCTACGTGTACCTCGCCGGTGCGAAGATGCTCGCCGCGGGCGCCGATCCTTACCTGTGCAACCTCGGTCAGTGCGGTGGTCATCCGCACTACCGTCTCTTCTATCCACCGTTTGCGTTCTGGCTGATGCAGCCGCTCGCAGGCCTGGACCAGTCGCTGACTTCGGGGATCGCCCTGATCGCCGCGAATCTCTTTCTCGTCGCATTCATATGGCTCATGCTGCGAGCGCTGCGAATCACCGACCGCCAGGTGGCTGTGACGGTGGCGCTCGGCACCATCAGCTTTGCGCCGGCCTTGACCGAGATCCAGAACCGCAACCTTCAATCGGCGGTCTTGATGGTCAGTGCTTTGGTGCTCCTCGCCTACTTGCAAGGCGATCGCTGGTGGGGTGGCGTGGGCCTCGGCATCGCGCTTGCGATCAAGCTGATCCAGGCCCCTCTCCTGCTGCTCGCGGCCTGGGGCCGCCGCTTTCGGTTCGTCGCGGCAGCGGTCGTGGTGTGGACGGTGCTCTGGCTGATCGGCGCTCCTCAGTACCTTGTCGAGTACTTGCTGCGGGTGGCTCCTTCAGAGGCAAGGGGCGACTCCGAGGTCATCAACGGCGCGCCGTTCGGAACGATCAACAGGATCTTTCATCCGGAGAGCCTGTACGACTCCGGCCTGGGCGGCGGGCCCGTCGTGCTCGGCCTGGCCGTTCTGTTTGCGATCGCAGTGCTGGCGTGGTCGTGGTGGGCCCTTCGGTCGCCGAGGACGGATCGCTCCGGTCGCGGTCTCGAGGTGGCGGTTGCAGTCGCTGCCTCGTCACTCGTGGTGCCGCTGATCTATGCCGGGCAGTTCATGCTGCTGCTGCTGCCGATGATCGTTCTGTTCGATTTCGGCTTGCGCACCCGGTCGCGTTCGCTCGTCATCGCGGTGATCGCCAGCTGGTTGCTGCTTGGGCCGTCCTACCTCGCGTTCACCAACGCGCTTGCCGCGGGTTTCGGAACACAGCTGATGTTTCAGCTCTGGGCGAATTCACCGCTCGCAGGGGTCATCGTCCTGTGGCTCGCCTCGGTGCACGCAGTGAAGCTGCACGGAAATCAGACCGTCACGGCACCCGAGCAACGATCAATCGCTGTGCCCCCGCGACCTTGACATCGTTTCGGTCGCCGAAGTACTTGCGGAAAACCTCCTCGCCGCCGAAGTCCTCGACATCCACGTAGCCGGCGTCGCGCAGCAACGCCGCCGCCTCCGACGGCGTGAAGAAGCTAACGAACCGTTCGCCCATATCACCAATCACTCGGGCGAGCGATGACGTCACACCCCGACTGAAGGCATCGAGCGTGTCGAACGGCTGGTTGTACGTCATCGCGATGGCGGATCCGCGAGCGCTCGCCCCGATCGCATCCAGCGTCGCACGGATGGCGTCGACCGAGAGATACATCGTCACGCCGATCCACGAGAACGTCGTCCGCGTATCCGAATCGAAGCCCGCCCTCGTAAGGGCGCCGACCAGCGACTCGGATTCGAAGTCGACCGGGCAGTACACAAGGTTGTCCTGCCGCTTGACGCCAATTGCTTCGAGCCGCCGGCGCTTCCACTCCTGGCTCGCGGGGTGATCGACCTCGAAGACCCGAAGGCGATCGGTGAGGTCCGGCCGGCGATAAGCGAACGAGTCGAGGCCGGCGCCGAGGATCACGTACTGGCCTGCTCCTTGTTCGAGCTCGCGCTCCACCACGTCCTCGGTCAAACGGGCGCGGATGCAGACCCAGTGCACGAAGGCCATGAGCTCGTCGTTCGAGATCTTTCGACGGAGCTCGGCGATGATCGCCTCTCCCTCCTCGCCGGCGAGGCCCGCGGCGAGCGGGTCGTCGAGCACCCACGGTTGGGACTCCTCGCGGTGCAGCGCGCGGCTCGCGGCGGTCAGGATGGCCGACTTGCTCGGCGCACGCGGAGCTACCTGCATCTCAGTCAGCAGGCCATGGTGGTGCCGGGTGGACTCGAACCACCGACAACGCGATTATGAGTCGCGCGCTCTACCACCTGAGCTACGGCACCGCAGAGAGGAAGCCTACCGAGCCGCTTGCGCCCGCGCCTTCAGCTTGCTCTTCTTCTTCCGGTGCTTGGCGATTGCCACTCGTTTGCGCTTGTTCACAGCTTTATTCCGGAGTGAAGAGTACCCAAACAGCGATCCGGGGCTGAATTTCGAGCGTTCAACGGCAGAATAGGCGCCCCCTTGATCGGCGAAGCGACTCGCAGCATCGAACGGCCCGCCATCGCCTCGACGGTGGTCGTCGCCGTCTTCACGGTGTCGATCTTCGTCGGCGCGTTCTTACTGTTTCTCGTCGAGCCGATGGTCGGCAAGATGGTGCTGCCGACGGTCGGCGGAACGCCCGCCGTATGGACGACCTCCGTCCTCTTCTTCCAGTGTGTCCTGCTCGCGGGGTACGGCTACACCCATTGGCTGGCGATGCGCCTGACATGGCGGGTGCAGGCGGCGGTCCACGGAATCGTGCTCCTGCTGCCGCTCGCGTTCCTCCCCATTCATCTGTTCACGGGCCTGACTCCACCGACGAGCGGAAGCCCGATCCCTTATCTCGTACTTCTGCTCGCGGCGATGACCGGCCTGCCGTTCTTCGTCGTGGCCACGACATCGCCGTTGGTGCAGCACCTCTTCTCGCGGACCGACCACCCCGACGCCGCCGATCCTTATTTCCTCTACCGCGCCAGCAACCTCGGAAGCGCCACCGCGTTGCTCTCCTATCCCGCCCTCATCGAGCCGCACCTCGGCCTCCGCGCCCAGTCGCAGCTGTGGGCAGCCGCGTACGTGTGTTTCGTCCTGCTCGTCGTGTTGTGCCTGGCGCTCGTCACGTGGAATCGTCGCTCCGCCGCCGCCACACCTCGAGCAACCGTGATCACGCGGACGACGTCGACTGTGACCTGGCGCCGCCGGCTCCGCTGGATCGTCCTGGCAGCGATCCCGTCGACGTGGATGCTCGCGGTGACGTCGTACTTCACGACCGTGATC
>DASSLJ010000084.1:0-8876 GCA_035689585.1 Candidatus Dormiibacterota bacterium | reverse complement strand
CAAGCGTTTTTCATCTGCGCTATTCCGACCCACTGCTCCTGGCGGTCTCGTGGAGCGGCGTGGCGCTGAGCCTCGCGGTCGTCGTGGGAGTTGTCGATGCGCTGCCGCCGTGGATCTCGATCCTCGTCTGTTTTGCTTTGTGGGCGCTCTACCAATCGATCGTCAACATCGGCCAGATCTTCTATGGCTTCGGATGGGAGACGCTCCTGCTCGAGGCGGGCTTTCTCGCCATCTTCCTGGGTGCCGGCCCGACCGTCCCGATGTGGCCGCTCATCCTGCTGTTTCGGTGGCTCGTGTTCCGCGTCGAGTTTGGCGCTGGCTTGATCAAGCTGCGTGGCGACCGCTGCTGGCGCGACCTGACATGCCTCCAGTACCACCACGAAACCCAACCGATGCCCAATCCGCTGAGCTGGTTCTTCCATCACCTGCCGAAGCCGCTGCATCGCGTAGAGGTCCTCGGCAACTTCTTCGCGCAGCTCGTCGTTCCGTTCTTTCTGTTCACGCCGCAGCCAGTCGCCTCGATCGCAGGAGCGTTCATCGTGCTCACGCAGGGCTGGCTTGTGCTGAGCGGAAACTTCTCGTGGCTCAACTTCATCACGATGACGCTCGCGTTCTCGGCATTCGACGACCACACGCTTTCCTTCTTCATCCGGATCGCTCATCCGCATCTGACGCCGCTTCCACTGTGGTGGCAGCTAGCGGTCGTTGCGATCACGTTGCTGGTGCTCGTCCTCAGCTATCGACCCGTGCGCAACTTGATCTCACCGCGTCAGCTGATGAACTTCAGCTTCGATCCGTTTCACCTCGTCAACACCTACGGGGCTTTCGGGTCCGTGACCAAAGAGCGATACGAGATCGTCGTCGAGGGCAACGCGGATCCTGCGGGCGGCGAAGACGGATGGAAGGAGTACGAGTTCAAGGGCAAACCTGGAGACCCGCGGAAGATCCCGCGGCAGTTCGCCCCTTATCACCTGCGACTGGACTGGTTGATGTGGTTTGCCGCCATGGAGTCACCGTTTCGCCATCAATGGTTCATCGCGTTTGTCGTCAAGCTGCTGCAAGGTGATCGGCCCACGCTCAAACTTCTGCGCCACAATCCATTTCCGGGCCATCCGCCGGCGCAGATCCGAGCAAGCCTCTATCGCTATCGCTTCTCGTCGTGGGAGCAACTGCGCAGCGGCCATGCATGGTGGACGCGTTCGTATCAGGGCGAGTACCTGCCTCCTCTGACCATCGATGAGGCCGGCCGCCCGCATCGCCTTCGAGCCTGAGTACGGGGCGAAAAACGACCGTTTCTTGGTTTATGGAGATCCCTCGCACGCAACAGGGTCCGGTTCGTCAGATCGCTGCGCTCTGGTTCGCCGCGGGTGTGGCCGTAGCTTCGTTCGTCACCTATTTCTTCGACAATCAGCAGGGCTCGGCGCGTCGCCACATGGCGTGCGACAAGGTGATGTCGACCGGCAGACGTATTGGCGGGTGGAGCGGCAAGAAGTCCCGCCACCTCCGCAACAAGGCGAGCGGCGTGATGGCCGAAATCAAGACGCGGGACGAATCGGAAAGCGTCGCGACCGGGCGCTAGGGCTCCTCGCGGTACTGGCGCTGTCCCGTGGACGGGTCTTCATAGACACGCGTCATCTTTCCGCTCGTCGGATCTTTGAACACTTCGCCGGTCGGGCGGAACGATCCTTGCTCGTGACCGCGATAGCGGCGATCCCAGACGAAATAACCGACGACTGCGACCACGATCACGACCACAAGGCCGATCAACTGATAGGCAAAGATCAGTGTCACTGCGCGCTGCGTTCGATGATGGCGGCGGTGCCGTAGGCGACCACCTCGGTCATCGTCTGGCCGAGTTCCGATGAGTCGAACCGCATCATGACCACGGCGTTCGCGCCCATGGCGCGCGCGTTCTCGATCATCCGGTCGATGGCGTGGCGGCGCGTGTCCTCGACGAGGCGGGTGTACTCGACGATCTCGCCTCCGCCGATCGCGCGGAGCCCGGCCATGATGTTTCCGCCGAGTCCTCGGCTCCGCACGACTACGCCGAACACCTGCCCGAGCGCCTGCTTGACCTCGTAGCCGGCCGGCCGCTCGGTCGTCGTCACAAGGACTGACTGCTGCGACATCAGCCTGCCCGGTGTGGCGGAGCCCAGAACACGAGCACGCGCAAATCTTCCTCTATGTCGTGGAAACGGTGTTCCACGCCGGCGGCGACGAAAACGAGGCTTCCGGGCTTTACCGGCCGGCTCTCGTCCGCGACCGTGATGGATGCCCGGCCGCTGATCACGTAATAGACCTCATCCTCGCGGTGCGGCTGCTGCCTGTCGGTCACGCCGGCCGGCCAGATCGCCAGCCCGACGCTCAGCTTCGACGACGCCAGGAAGTCGACGTACCCGTGCCCGTCAGGCTCGCGCGGCTGCGGATCGAGCTCGGGGACCTCGAACGCGTCCAATGCGGCTCCAGTCTGACGCAGTGCCGGCTTCCGACTGGAGCACGGGCCGGCGTTTCTCTTTCCAATACCCGGTCGGAAAGCGGGAGAGAGGAGGGATCACGATGATCGTCCGAAGGCTGGCTTCACGCCGGCTCGTCAAGCACGGCTCGACCGAGGAGGAGCCGCGCAGGAAGCGCGCCGCGCGCTTTCTGGTGCTGATCCTCGGTTCCGGCAGCTTCGCGGGCATCGCGGCCGCGCTCGGAATCTGGCCGTTCGGAAGCTTGCAGACGCTGTATGCCGAGGCGTTCCCCGCGAGCGGCAACGTGGCGGTCGCGGCGTCGACCATCTTCCCGGCCGCGCAGCCGATCCACAAGACGGTTGACGTCTACGCCTCGCCCAAGCCGCGGCCGCCGGTGTACACCGCCGTACCCGCGCCGCCACCGCCGCCGCCGCAGGAGTCGCCAGAGCCTCAGGAATCGCCGGAGCCGGGCGACCACTGATGGACGACGAGCAGCGGCGAAGTCGCACCCGTGGGCTGTGGTTGGTCCGGCTCGTCACCGCCGGCACGGTCGGCGCCGCGCTCGCTCTGACATGGGGGTTTGGCGTGCTTGCGGAAGCGTTCTTCTCCGGCAAGCCGCCGGCGCCACCGCCTGCGCCGAAGATTCCGGTCGCGGCGGTGCCCGTGCAGCAACCGCGACCCGTCGTCGTCACGGTCGTCCAGCACCCAGGCCCGCCACCGGGGTACGTGTCGACCGCGCCCCAGCCGCCGGGTTCGGCGCCTGGTGCCGCGCCCGCACCTCCGCCTCCGCCGGTGTGCCACGCGACGCCCTCCAAGCCGTGCTGAGCTCTGCCGCGTTCAAGGCGATGGGTGTTTCCAACACCGTCGCCGTCGGTGAACCAGACGCCCTCGAACCTTCGGTCGACATCGTCCGGCGCGAGATCGCGGCGATCGACGCGGCGTGCAGCCGATTCCGAGCCGATTCCGAGCTGACCGCCGTCAATCGCTCGGCGGGACTTGGTCACGTTGCCATCAGCCGCCTGCTTGCCGAAGCCCTCGAAGCGGCCGTCCGGGCGGCCGAGATGACCGCCGGACTCGTCGATCCGACCGTGGGCAAGAACGTCGAGGACATCGGCTACACCACCACGTTCCGAGCCGTGCCGGCCGACGGGCCGCCGGTCGAGGTTTCGGTTCGGCGCGTGCCCGGTTGGCACGCCGTCGCGCTCGACCGGGCAAATCGCACCGTCGCGATTCCGCACGGCGTCGTGCTCGACCTCGGCGCCAGCGGAAAGGCGTGGGCGGCCGACCGCTGCGCGCAGGCGGTGGCCGATGAGCTCGGGATCTCGGTCCTGGTCGAATGCGGCGGCGACATCGCCACCCGCGGCGGCGCCGAATGGCCCGTCCGGGTCGCGCTCGACGCCCATGCGGATGAGTGGCAGGACGTGCTCGTCCGCGACGGCGGTCTCGCGACCTCGGGCACGACCGCGCGGCGCTGGCGCCGTGGAGGCGTCGAGATCCACGACATCATCGACCCGCGCACCGGTTCTCCGGTGCGGACCCCTTGGGTCATGGTCACCGTCGCGGCGGCGAGCTGTCTGGAGGCCAACGCGGCCGCGACCGCGGCGCTCATCCTCGGCACGCAGGCGATCGCCTGGCTTGACGGCTGCAGGCTCCCGGCTCGGCTGGTGGCCATGGACGGCCGGGTCGAGACCGCGGGCGGCTGGGCGGCCTGACTTTGCCGGGCCCCATGCTGGCAGCGGCCGCCGGCAATCCAAGCTGGTTCTGGTACGCGACTCGCGGACTCGGCGCGAGCACGTTGCTTGTCCTCACGGCCACGGTCGTGCTCGGCATCCTCACGGCGACGCGTTGGAGCGGCGAGCGGACGCCCGGGTTCGTCGCGGTGGACCTTCACCGCAACCTGAGCCTTCTCGCGATGTGTCTCCTGGTCGCACACATCGTCACGACCGTCCTCGACCCCTTCGCGCACATCTCTGTGCGCGACGTGCTCATACCGGTCGGTGCCGCGTACCGGCCCATCTGGCTCGGCCTCGGCGTCACCGCGTTCTGGATCCTCGCCGGCGTAGCCGCGACGAGCCTGCTTCGCGATCGCGTCGGGATCCGCGCCTGGCGGATCATCCATTGGGCGGCCTACGCATCGTGGCCGCTCGCGTTAATCCATGCCCTCGGTACGGGCAGCGACGCGCGCGCGCCGTGGCTTGTCGCGCTGGCATCGGCGTGCGCGTCGGCCGTGATCGTTGCGCTCGTCGAGCGCCTTCGCGATGGCAGGATCATCACTCTGCCGATCCGAGGTTTCGCCGCCATCGCGATCGTCGCGTTCTTCGCCGGCGCACTCGCATGGGCCCTGAACGGACCGCTGCAGAGCGGATGGGCGGCGAAGGCCGGAACGCCGGTGATCAAGACCGCGACCGTGAGCGGTCCCGTGCATCCCGGCCCGGGAGGCTTCAGTGACCCGCTCGTCGGCGTTCTCGCGCGCGACTCGTCGGGCAACATCTCGATCGCGCTGCGCGACACCGTCGACACCGCGCTGACCATCACCGTGCGATCGCCCGACCTCAACGAGACGCTTCCGGTGATGACGATCGCGCGGGGCTCGAAGACTCTGTGCACCGTCCCCGCGAGCTCCCAAACGTATCTCTATGCCGTCTGCGGCAAGACGCGGCTGACGGTCACGTTCTTCGCGTCCGAGGACGTGCTGAAGAACGGTGGTGCCATCACCGGACGCCTCGACACCTCCGGGCCACTCAATTGAGCGCAGTCGGAATGCGATTGCTCGCCGGTCCGCCGGTGGCGCGCGGGCATGAGCGGTTTGGCGAGCATCTCAAGCGCGTCGGTACCCGCCCTCGCGGCGGTTCGCAATTTCTCACGACACTGCAGCGCAGCGGACTGCGCGGCCGCGGTGGCGCGTGGTTTCCGACGTGGCTCAAGTGGTCGGCGGTTGCGGAAAAGTCGGACGGACATTCGGTGGTCGTGATCAACGGCTCCGAAGGCGAACCGCTCAGCGCCAAGGATCGCGTGCTCCTGCAGACGCGACCGCATCTGGTTTTCGACGGTGCCGTGATCGCCGCCGAAACGCTCGGTGCCAATGATGTCGTCCTTTACCTCTCGCGCAGCTCGAAGGAGACCGAGCGGGTCGTGGAGGATGCGCTGCGGGAGCGTGCGGAGCGCGGCGAGGCGCCGATCCGCATCGAGCGTACGGCTCACCGCTACGTCGCGGGCGAGTCATCAGCGGTCGTCAATCGAGTGTCGGGCGGGCAGTCGAAGCCGAAATTCACGATGCATCGCTCGGCGGACAAGGGAGTCAACGACCAGCCGACCCTCGTCCAGAACGCCGAGACGCTCGCGCATGTGGCGCTGATCGCGCGCTACGGCAGCGATTGGTTTCGTCGGCTGGGCACGGCGGCGTCGCCCGGCACGACGTTGATGACGTTTTGCGGAAACCTCAAGCGGCCGGGCGTCTACGAGGTCGACCTGCGGGCGACGATCGGCGCCGTCATCCATGACATCGGCGGGACCGCGACGCCGGCGGCAGGTGCGCTCCTCGGTGGCTACTTCGGCACATGGCTGTCGCCGAACGCGCTCGATTCAATGCCGCTGGATGTCGACACGCTGCGCACCAAGCACGGTGCAGCGCTCGGGTGTGGCGTGCTTGCGGTACTGCCCAAGGACGGCTGCGCGATCGTCGAGTCGACCCGCATCCTGATGTACCTCGCGGCCGAGACCGCGGGCCAGTGCGGGCCTTGCATCAACGGCCTCGCGGCGCTCGCCGACGCGATGCAGCGCATCGCCTCCTCTGCGCCGGACGACGGCGACATCGAGCGGGTTTGGCGCTGGATCGACATGGTCAGCGGTCGCGGCGCGTGTCATCACCCCGACGGAGCGGTCGGTCAGCTGACCAGCGCGCTGAAAGCATTCGAGCGGCACCTCTCGGCGCACCTCGCCGGGCATCGCTGCTACGGGGCGACCGCGGCCGGCTTTCCGCCGCCGCCCATGCGCGGGAGCGGCTGGAAATGAGCGAATCGATCCGCCGCAAGCTGCGTGTGAACCCGACGCTGTGCACCGGCTACGGCTACTGCGCGGAGATCGTCCCCGAGCTGATCACGGTCGACGATTGGGGTTACCCGATCGTGAGCAAGGGCCCGATCGACTCCGACAACCTGCTCAAGCTCGCCCGCCGCGCGATCGCCACCTGCCCGCGTCTCGCGCTGCTGATCGAGGAGTCAGCAGGCTAGGTCCGAACCGCTTCCGGTGCGGCCACCATGTCGAGTCGGCGGAATGTGGCCGCGGCCAGGAACAGGGCGCTGACGCGGCCGTCAGCGGTGCGGCGGAAGATGGCGCGCTCGCCGGACTGCCGCACGCCGGGCTCGATCAGGAACACGTCGCGCTCGTCGGTGGGGGCAAGCGCCGGCCGCCACGCCGGCAGCTCGGGGTCGATGACGACGAGCTTGCCGTCGCGCCACTCGACGCGCACGATGACTCCGGCCTCTTTGCCCACGTACAGACCGAGGAGGTCACGGAGCGAGTCCGGAAGCGGCGGCGGCGGTTCGATTCGCGGCGTGCTGGATTGGACCGCCTCGAGCGCAATGCCGGCAAGGTCCAACGCCAGCGTGGCGGCATCACCAACACCGTTGATGAGGACGATCGCACCGACGCCCTGCTTCGGCCGGAAGCAGACCGCCGAAGAGAAACCGTGAAGGCTTCCGGTGTGCACGACCCACACTGTGCGGTCGCGACGCAACGCGTACCAACCGATGCACCACGCCTGCGTCCATTCCTCGTCGGTGATGTAGCGCGGCTTGTGCATCTCGCGCAAAGTCGCGTCGTCCGTGAACTGATACGAGATCCAGCGTCCCAGGTCGTCCACGCACGACCAGAGGCCACCTTCCGAGTAGATCGTCGGCGGGATTGACGCCAGGTCCAGCTCGTCGGATAGGAAGCGGGCGGCATAGCCGGTCGCGCGCCGGCTCTGCAGCTCGCCGGGCACCGGCTCGAACACCGTGTTGGTCATTCCGAGCGGATCGAGGATCTGCCCCTTGATGTACTGCTCGTATGGCACGCCGCTCGCGCGCGTGATCACTTCGCCGAGCAGTTGAAATCCGAGGTTCGAGTATTTGGTCTGAGTGTTCGGAGGGATTACGCCGGCGAGCTCTGACGCCCGCTCGAGGTTGCGCTCGACGCGACCTTCATAACGGACCTCACGCCAGTCGGTTCCCGGCGGCTCGCTCTGAAGGCCGGACTCGTGCGAAAGGATGCGCCGGATGGTGACATCGTCGAGGTGGCCGACCTCGGGTATGTACTCGCCCAACGGAGCGTCGAGGCGGAGCCTGCCTTCGTCGCGCAACCGCATGATCGCGGTCGCGGTGAAAGTCTTCGTGATCGATGCGATGCGATACAGCGTCACGCCGTCAGGTGCGCGTCGGGCGGCGATGTCGGCGAAGCCGATGCCGGCCTTCCACGAAAGCCCGTCACCTTGCACAACGCCGACGGCCGCGCCCGGCAGGCGATTGTCTTTGACGTAAGACGCGGCTTTCGCCTCGAGGCTGGAAGCGACCGCAGCCGAAATCGGTTCCACAGTCAACAACTATCCTGCAGTTGAGTACTTAGCTGGAGGTGAGGCATGGCTGCGATCAGCAAGGCACAAGCGACGTGGGAAGGCGACCTCATGAGCGGCAAGGGCAAGGTGCAGGTCGCCAGCGGAACATTCGGGGAATTTCCGGTCACGTGGGCGACGCGCGCCGAGCGGACGCACGGCGGCACGAGCCCCGAGGAGCTCATCGCCGCAGCGCACGCGGCTTGCTACAACATGGCGTTTTCCAACGGACTTGCGAAAGCCGGTCACGCGCCTGAGCGTCTGAACACGACCGCGGAGGTGGAGTTCGTGCCGGGCACGGGCATCACGTCGGTCACGCTGACCGTCAAGGGCCACATCCACCACATCGACGAAGCGGAGTTCAAGAAGCTCGCCGAGGCCGCGAAGGAAGGCTGCCCGGTCTCTCAGGCGCTGAAGAACAACGTGAAGATCAATCTGAACGCCGAGCTAGATCCGGTTCACTAACCCTTGACGGGTCCCGTCACGGACGGGAAGGTGACCATGCCCTGCATACGCAGCTCACGCAGGCGGTTGGAGACCCATCTCTTCGGGTCTTTGACCTGCTTGCCGCCGTCGAGACAGTCGAAGCACCGACCGCTCACGTCACGGGCGATGAGAAGCAGCGGCTGCGGCTGCGACACACGCTTCCAGGCCTTGACGATGAAAGGCAGCGATATCGGCCGCGCCGGTGACTTTTCGGGCAGGGTCAGCTCGGTCGCGTAGATCTCGTCCGAGTGCTGCAGGATGATGCCGCACCCGGCGAGCGTCCCGCCCAGGTTTTCGACCTGGACCTGGATCGATTGCCCGGGAGCGTTGAACTCGGTGAACGTGATGTG
>DASSLJ010000083.1:0-6740 GCA_035689585.1 Candidatus Dormiibacterota bacterium | reverse complement strand
CCAAGGCGATCGGCTTCTCCTTCGCCAACCCTACGGCGCCCAACTTCGACGTCCTGCATGAGGTGTACCTGCTGTACCTCCTGCAGCCCGTCTTCGGGATCGCGTTCGCGCGGATCTTCCTCGGCGAGAGGCGCAAGCGCGCGTTCTGGCCGCTCGCGGGCGTCGCGCTGGTCGGCGTTTACCTGATCGTCTTCGCCGACAACCCGGCAGCCCCGTGGCAGATTCGCCGGCCGGAGCTTGCGGCCGGGGCCTTCGTGCTCGGCGCCGTGATCATGTGGGCCGCCGGAACGGTGCTCGGCCGCTACGCGCTCCAGGACGTGAGCTTCGGGGTGACGACGAGCATGCGGTTCATGCTCGCGATCCCGGTGCTGCTGGTGATCGTTCTCATCGACAAGGGCGCGGCGGCTTTCAGCGGCTACTCCGCATCGCAGGTGCCGAGCTTTCTCGGCATCGTCTTGGTACCGGGGCTGCTGGCGATGCTGCTCTACTACCTCGCGCTGTCGCGCACGCCGGCATCGCTGGCGACGATCGCCGAGCTCGGGTATCCGCTCGCGCTGTTCTTGATCTTCTCGCTGCCGGCGCCCGTCGGCCAGGGCGTGCCGCTGCAGCCGCTCGAGCTTCTCGGCGCGGTGCTCCTCGTCGTAGGGGTCGTGACCCTGAACTTCCTCAAAGCCAAAGACGTGGTGGAGTTGCCGGCGGAGCACGTGGCGGCAGTCAGGACGGCATAGATGGCGCGCGAGTACGGAACATCCGTGGAGAGTTCGGCGTCGCCCGAGAAGGTGTGGCGAATCTGGTCGGACATGTCGACGTGGGGCGAGTGGAACCCGAACGTGTCGACCATGGACTGGTCAGACGGGTTCGTGTCCGGTTCGAGCGGTGTGATGAACACGCGCGCGGGACAGCACCACAAGATGCAGCTCGTCGACGTCCAGCCCGGCCGCAGCTTCGCGCTCGTCACGAAGGTCGTGCCCGGAACGCAGTTCCGATTCAACTGCCGGGTGGAGCCTTCAGCGGCGGGCAAGACGAAGATCAGCCAGACCGTCGAGGTCGGCGGCCCGCTCGGGCCGGTGATGGGCGGGATGCTCGGTCCCCAGGTCTCGAAGGAGTTCGGCACGCTGCTGGAGAATCTCGCGCGGAAAGCGGAGTCGGGCTAGCTCCCTATATAGATAAGGACGCGCGAGCCCTTCGTTCGTCGTACGCGGCCGATGCCCTTCGCCAGCTGACGGCGATTCCGATCAGGACCCCCGCAAGGAACGCCATCAGCGCCAGCGCGAGCAGCAGCGCGCCGGGATTGCCGGCACCGACGCCCGTCATCAGCGGCCTGGAATCAACGGTGGCCGCAGCGTTGAGCCACGCGATCAGTCCCGTGGCGAACGCGATCGTCACCAGCGTCCAGCGCTTCTCGCCCGCCGACATCTGAGCGAGGTCGAAACGGCGCTGGCGCACGGTTACGTTGAATCTGCCGAGTCGCGTGAGCAGGCCGATCCAGACGACGAGCATCACACTGCCGATCGCCAGCGCCACCCATGGATAGGCGGTCTTGTCGATCGGGGACAGGTCTGCGGATCCCGCCCACGCCGCCATCGGCAGCGCCCAGATCACGCTGCTCGCGGCGGCGAAACCGGTGCGGCCGAGGCGATCGACGAGCCTGGTCACGGGAGGGGATACCTCTCCGCGAGGTATTGCTCGAAGGTGATCTTTCCCTGCCTGTGGTCAGGCGCGAGCAGCTTGCCTTCGGCGATTTGCGCGCTGAACTTGAAAGGCATCCGGAGATCGACGAGCCTCCGCCGCTCCTTACGCGCGGTGATCCACGACTCGGCGATCGACTTGAACGTGCGAATCTCCGGACCGCCGAAATCCTCGAGCATGCCCTGCTGTTCCTCCAGCACCGCCTCGACCAATCGCGTCGCAACTTCGCGCGCGTCGACCGGCTGGTACTGCCACGCGAAAGGAATCGCGGTCACTCCGGGGACTCTGGAGAATCCGCGAAGAAACACTTCCATCAGATCGTGGAACTGAGTGGCGCGCAGAATCGACCATGGAACGTCGCCCTGCTTGACGACGGCCTCGACGGCGCGCTTGGTTGCGTAGTACGGGTAAGTCGGGACGTCGTCGATGCCGACGATCGAGACGTAGACGAGGTGCTTGATGTGCGCGCGCTGGGCGGCCTTGATCAGGTTCTTCGTGCCGCGAATGTCGCCGCGGCTGCGCATCGAGCGGCGGGCCTCGGTGGCGGCATGGACGATCACATCCATCCCGGCCATCGCCCTGTCGAGACCTGCTCCGGTCTTCAGGTCGCCCGCGACCGCGTCGACGTGACCTCGTGGATGGCGGCTGAAGATCCGAGCGCGATGACCGTGCTGGCGAAGTCGCATGACGACATGCCTGCCGACCGTCCCTGTCCCACCGGTGACCAGCACGTTCATGGACGGAGAGTTAACTCTTTTGGACCAGCTGTTCTCCAAAGAACTTCAACAATCGCTGCCAGGAATCGGCGGCGGCCTCACGGTCGAACGCGGCGCCGGTGTCGTTGAAGAAGGAATGGCGGGCGCCGGGATAGATCTTGATGTCGTGCTTGATGTCGTAGCGCTTCAAGGCACCGTCGAGGGTGCGGCCCGCACGGGCGGTGAAGTCCTGCTCGGGATATGACCCGACAACTGGACACAGACGCTTGGTGACGTCGAGCGGTCGCGGGTTGACGCCGTAGAACGGCGCGATGGCTTTGAGCCGTGAGTCCGTGCATGCCCAGGCGATGGCGAAGCCGCCGCCCATGCAGAAGCCGACCGCGCCGAGCCGCTGCGCGTCGACCTCCTTCATCTTTGCGAGCAGCGTCAGCGCGCTCTTCAGGTCGTCGACGCCGTAACGATTGACGGAGCCGAGCAGCATCCCGGTCATGTAGCGGGCCATGCAGACGGCGCGGTTGCGGCCGGAGAAGAGATCCACGGCGAGCGCCACATAGCCCTCGTCGGCGAGCCGGCGAGTCACATCCTTGATGTGATCGTTGAGACCGAATGCCTCATGGATGACGACGACTCCCGGGTGTGGCCCGTTGGTCTGCGGCGTCGCGAGGTAGCCGCCGCCCTTGAGTTCGGTGTTCGTGAGTTCGCGCGTTTGCATGGCTCGGTTGGGATCAGGGAAGATCGTAGCCGTATCCTTGGGGTCGTCATCCCCGCCCGACGTGGGCCCGTGGCGCAGTTGGGAGCGCGTCTGAATGGCATTCAGAAGGTCAGGGGTTCGAATCCCCTCGGGTCCACCAGATGTTTTGCAGCCTCGAGCCAGCTCTTGTCGCCTGCGGCTGCTTGCGCGAGCCAGTGCTCGCAACCCCACAGCAGGATGGTCGAGAAGCCGGCTCGGAGCAGCCGTGCGTGGACGGCGACCATGTCGTCCGGCGTGAACGACGACGGCGGCCATGGCTCGGCCTGCGACTCCGTGATCCACGCGGTTTTGCCGCGCTGCTGGGCGGTGCGCAGCCACCGCTCCGCGGTCTCGGCCCAGTCGGGCGTCGCAGTGCGGCCTGCGACGGCTGTATACACGTCAAGTCCGAGGACGTCTCCGATGTCGAGGATCGCCTTCTCCGGCTCGAGCCGCCGCATGCCGAAAAGGCCTCGCCGCGGTCGTGATTGCTCGTCCAGCAGCGAATCGAAATGAGCGAACGCGTTGAGGACGATCGGGCGCCGGTCAAGGTCTCGGACGGCTTGAACCTCGCGACGGACAAGGTGTGGATCGATCCACCACCGCTGCGGTCCTGAGCGGTTGAACGGCTCGTTTTCAACCTGCCATGCAACGATCTGCTCACGATCCCGGTAGCGCGCCACCGTCTCCGAAACAAACGCGAGCACGTCGTGAGGCTGGACCTGTTGAAGATCCGGCGGAATGTAGAACTCCGGCCATCGGATCGCCTTCATGCCGACGGTCAGCAGGATCGATTGCTCTGCGTCGTGCGCGGCGTCGAGCATCCAATCGAGTGGGGCGTATCCGTCCTTGCGGACCTGATCCCAGTACGCGGACACTCGAATGAGACCGAAGCCGAAGTCCAGCAGTTGCATGAACGTCGACTGCGCTGCAAGTCCGAGCGCGGCGCACCGACGCATGCTGAAGCTCGTGCCCAGGCAAACCGGTAACGTCACGCGCGCAGTGCCACCCAAAGAGTTCGTCCCCATTGTCCCTGCGGGGTTCGACATCGCCGGCAGCTTCAACGGCGTCACCACCGCCGTCGGCGCGAGCGGGGTGCCGCGGATTCGATATCAGATCGTCGGCATGGATTTTCGGACGAAGGGAGTCGCCGCGTTCGTGATGAAGCAAGTCATGACGCGAGGCGTCGGAGATGAGGTGACACTCGGCAGCCTGCACTCCAAGCTCGAGATGGCGCTGATGCTGATCGGCCTTCAGCCCGAAGCCGGCACAGTCGAGCGGTTCGAAGACCAACAGCTCGCCGGCCTCGTGCTCGGTCGCTACGTCGACCGCAAGACGAATGAGCAGCGCTTCGGTGCGATGGGTCTGGTCAAGAGCAAACCGGGGCTGGTGGAGATCTTCGTGTCCGAATGCGACAGTGAAGCGCAAAGCCGCGAGCTCATCAATGCGGCGCTAGCTCCGTACCTCTAGCCGAAGAAGCGTTTCCTGTTCATGAGGGGCGTGGTTCCGCTCTTCGCTTTGGCATGTCTGGCGGTCGCCGCCGTGAGTGCGTGCGGCGAGCAGGCGAGCGCGTATCCGCAGCCGCCGACGGGGTTCGATCCCATCGTCGCTGCCTCGACACCTTCGCCAGAACCGTGGCCCGCCACAGGCCCTGACCTCAGTGGTCCATCGCTCGAGTTGATGATCACCAAGTCGATGCTCTACGACGCGGGGCTTCGGCATGGGGTGAATCCCTATCTCGTGATGGGACTCGCGTGGCATGAGAGCGGGTGGCAGGCATCGGTCGTGTCGTCCGCGGGGGCGGTCGGGATCATGCAGGTGATGCCGGCGACCGCCGCGGTCGATGGACCCGTGTTGCTCCATCGAACCGTCAATCTCTACGACCCGAGTGACAACATCGATATGGGGACGGCGATCTTGAAGCAGAACCTGGACCACTGGAACAACGATCTCGCGAAAGCGCTGTGCGCGTACTACGCAGGAGGCGGTGCGGTGACCGAGTGGGTCAACATGCGCGCCGACTGCAAGCGTTACGTCTGGGCCGTCTACAACGCCGCGATGATGTTCAAGGAAGGGCGAGGGCCGGCTTAGAGGTCGACTCGCGGACCGCGAGCTCGGGGTCGAGAATCTTCTGCAGCGGTCCGTGCGTGTTGAGCGCGGCCATGCTGAGAACCAAGCGCGTCATCTCTCGGCCCATATCTTCCATCGGCCGCCTCACGCTGGAGAGTGGCGGCTGCGTCGAAGCGGCGTGCGGTGAGTCGTCGAACCCGATGATCGCGACGTCGTCAGGGATGCGGCGGCCAAGCGCCTGCATGACCCACATCGCGCCGATCGCCATCGCGTCGGAGGCGGCGAAGACGGCGTCGATGTCTTCGCATTGGCTGAGCAACTTCGCCATGGCCATCTCGCCGCCTTCGCGGTTGTCTGCGCCGTGCTCGACGAGGTCGCCGCGAAGAGCGGCGTTCCACATCGCCTCGCGAAAACCCTGAAGCCGGTCGCAATGGCTGTCGGTTGCGAGATGCGCGATGCGCCGGCGGCCCTGACCGATGAGGTGCTCGGTCGCGCGCCTGGCGCCGGAATGGTTGTCCACGTGGACGAAGCTGATCTCCAGACCGCTCCTCGGCTTGCCGCCGAGCACGACCGGAATCCCGCGCGCGCGAAGGCGGTCGGGGAGGACCTCGTGGTCGACGAGGTTGAGAAGCAAGACGGCGTCGACGTGGCCGCCGGCGAGGTACTGCTCGAGCCGGTTTGAGTCCGCCGCGGACTGAGGCGCGAAGAGCACCATCTGGAGGCCGTTGGCCTCGAGCTCGCCGGCGATGCCGCGCATCAGACGCGGGAAAGACGGGTCCTGAAACACGTTCCATTCCGGGTCGAGAACCACCACGCCGACGGATTCGCTGCGCCCGGCGGCGAGGCTGCGAGCGGCCCGGTTGGGGACGTATCCGAGTTGGGCGGCGGCACGTTCCACCGCTTTTCGGGCCTCGTCGCTGACCTGCGAGCTTCCGGTGAAAACGCGAGAGGCGGTGGCGCGGGAGACCCCGGCCGCGCGCGCAACCGCGTCGAGGGTTACCGCCGGCCGTGAAACCGCTTCCATGCTTGGCTGCTAGGCGGTAGTAGAGCGCGCCGGCGGCGTGCTGGTCAAGAAGGAGGTTTACGCCCGCTGTCCGGCTCCTCACATTCTTTACTTCCAGTCGTTAACCTGTGCGCTCCGAAAATTTTTCTTGCGCACTGTCTGGGTGGCGCTATAGTTGTCCGGCTTTTTCGGCGGCCACCCCATCCCGTGTGTAGAGGCACGGGGGTCGCTCGACATGGAGGAAGGGTGTTCTTCGGTTTGGGCTGGTGCCTTGAGCGCGGTGGCGGCCGCGCCGTTATGACCTGCCGGGCAGCGCGCTGAAAGCACTCCTCAAGCTGGTCTTCGCTTCGGGCGGAATGGCCGCCGCGGTCGGTCTTGTGCTGGCCGTCCAGAACTTCGCCACGTACAGCTATTTCGCGCCGCTCGTCCAGAACGGCGTTCCGAAGGCGAAGTTCGTTCCGCAGGTTCACATCTACGGTGTCTCCATCGATGCGCCGAGCGGCCGGGTGACGATGACCCTGACGCCCTTCACGTC
>DASSLJ010000082.1:0-3898 GCA_035689585.1 Candidatus Dormiibacterota bacterium | reverse complement strand
GAGCCGCGCGCTGGGTGCGCTGCGCCACCGCAACTACCGGCTCTTCTTCGCCGGTCAGATCATCTCGACGGTCGGCACGTGGATGCAGAGCGTCGCGATGCCGTGGCTGGCGCTCGAGCTCACCCATAGCGGGTTCCTCGTAGGGCTCGTGCTGGCGGCGCAGTTCACTCCGATCCTCATCGGCGGGCAGTTCGGCGGAATCGTCGCCGACCGGTTCCACAAGCGCAACGTGCTGCTGGCTACGCAGATCGCCTTCACCGTGCCGCCGTTCGTTCTGTTCTTGCTGACGGCGTCAGGACATGCGCAGTACTGGATGGTCATCGTCGCGGCGCTGGCGGCAGGGATCATCAACGTGTTCGACATACCTGCCCGGCAGGCATTCATCGTCGAGATGGTCGGCAAGCAAGACCTCACCAATGCCATCGCGCTCAACTCTTCGGTTTTCAACGGCTCGGCCGTCATCGGACCTTCTGTCGCCGGGCTCGTGATCGCCTTCGTCGGCGTCCCGCTGTGCTTTTTGTCCAACTCGGTCAGCTATCTCGCCGCAGTCGCGGCGCTGCTGCTCATGCGCGACTTGCCACGTCGCGAGCCGACCGTGTATCAGGCACGGTTGTTTACGCGCCTGGCGGAAGGAGCCGGCTACGCGCGCCGCACGCCGGTCGTCGGTGGGTTGTTGGTCACGGTCGCCTTCTTCTCGCTTTTCGCCATGAACCGCTCGACACTGTTGCCGCTGTTTGCCGACGAGGTCCTGAAGGTCGGCGCCCAGGGATTCGGTTTCATGCTCGCGGCGATGGGTCTGGGTGCGGTCTGCGGCGCACTCACCCTTGCCTTCTTTCCCGAGATGGGTGCGAACCCGCGACGGCAGCTCTGGGTTGCGGCCATCTGGTCGGCGGCGCTGCTGGAATTCGCGGTCGCGCGAATCTTCGTCATCTCGCTCGTCACGCTTTTCGTCGCGGGCTACTGCCAGATCTCGTTTCTCGCCACCACCAACAGCCGCCTCCAGACCATCACGCCCGACCATCTGCGCGGTCGCGTGATGGCGCTGTACATGCAGGCGTTCGCGGGAGTGAGCCCGATCGGCAACCTGCAGGCGGGTTTGCTGGCGTCACTGCTGGGAGCGCCGTGGTCGATGGCGATCGGCGCGATCATCGCCGCGGCCTCGTTGGTCGGCATCACCGTCGCGGTGCCTGAAGTGTTTGGTCAGCCGATAAAGGCTTCGAGCACCGCAGCGACCGCGAGCGCGGGCACGAGCCAGCGCAGCGCTCGTACGTAATCCGCAAAGCCCGCCATCACGCGCGCGGTCCATCCGCCCTTCGCGTCCATGTGAATGGCGCTCGCGCCGATCTGAATCACGAGACCGCCGGCGATGATCGCTGCGGGAATCTCGACCAGGCCGTTGGGCACGATCCCGGTCAGCGCAAGCGTCCACGATGACAGCGCGGCCGCAAAGCCCAGCAGAAACCCGGGCGCGAATGTGAGCAGGAAGCCGCTCATTCCCGCGGTCGTGATCGCAAGCACGCCCACGAGGATGAAGGCGAGCAGGTTGTGGCTGAAGATGGCCACGGCCTCGAACAACGGCCCGCCATCTCCGGTCGATCTCACCAGGCTCGACAGCACCGGTTTGACTACCGCGGACGGGATCGCGCTCGAGATACCCGCCAGGTAGCCCGCGAGCGCGCCCAACGGAAAGCCGAGGGCTGCTATCAGCAGCGGCACACGCCGCATCCACAGGAGTCGGAAGAATCCGGGGCGCGTATCGAAGCTCGCGGTCATTGCCCGCAGCGCCCTGCGGAAGGGATGTCCGAGCCCAGCATCACGCGCGAGCAGAGCCTCGCGCGAAAAGCCGCTGAAGCCCATGCGCAACAAAGCGATGGCCACGACGGTCATCAAAAGCGCAAACGCCCACAGGATCTCAGGCCGCCCGAGGAGGATGAGCGCCGCCTCGACCTGGAGGACGACGGACATCGGCAGGATGATGAACGAGGCCATCACGTTGGCCGCGCGCATCGTGCGTGCGTTGAGGCTGATGATCACGGCCCCCGCGACCATCGCCGCCACCTGGCAGATGGTCGACAGCGACAGGGCGAGCAGGATCGCCACGGGGAAGTACCCGAGACCCGGAAACGTGACCAGGCAGTAGACGACGAGGCCGCCGTAGCACAGCGTGAGCGAGACGGCCAGGACGGCCACGACCTTTCCGGCGTAGATCTCGGCCTCGCGCAATGGCGTCGACAGGAGGACTTCGAGGGTCGTGCGCTCGCGTTCGCCGACGAACGACTCGAGCGCCAGCACGAGCGAAAAGCTCGCCGGAATGAACACGACGAAGAAAGCCCCGACCAGCGATAGACGGTTGACGACCGCCGTGCCACCGCCGAACACCGCGAGCGCGCGCACGCCCGAGCCCGAGCCGATGGGAATCGCAAGCGTCAGCGCGACCATCGCGGCGATCAGTCGCAGCTCACTGACCGCGTCCTTGAGGTCGCGCCTGGCGACCAGGGCTGCTTTGGAGCGGAAGCGCGCAAGGTCAGCCCGATCTTTGAAGCCCATGCGGCCCCATACGTGCGTCACGGGGCCCGTCCCGGCGTCCTTACGCATCTACCGATGCGCTCCTAGCCGGTCCACCCCTTCCTTCGTCTGGGGCCACCTGGGTCTCCAAATCTCTGGCCCGCCCCGCGCGCTTCCGCTCCTATGCCGATCGAGTTGCGGCCAGCTCAGGCTCATCGCTCACTCCGTGGTTGCCGACAATCGCGAGATAGATGTCCTGCAGCGTCGGCAGCTCGCGGATCTCCTGGCGTGTCTTCAACCCCGACTTTCTGCGCAGCTCCTGCATGTCGCCGACCGCCAGCGCGCGGCCGCCCGACATGATCCCGATGTTCCCGGCGAGGTGCTCGGCCTCGTCCATGCTGTGCGTGCAGATCACCAGCGCGCAGCCTTCTTTCTGCAGGTCCTTCAGATAAACCCATGCACGTCGCGCGCTGTCGGGGTCGAGGGCCGACGTCGGCTCGTCCGCGAGCACCAGGCGCGGATGGTGCAGCGTCGCGCGGATCAACGCCACCTTCTGCCGCATACCCTTCGAGAACGTGCCGAGCCAGCGGTCGCCGGCGTCGGTCAGCTCGAAGATCTCGAGCAGCTGCTCGATGCGGCGTTTTCTCACCGCGGGCTCGATGTCATAGATCGCGCCGAAGTGGTCGAGGTAAGCGCGCACGGACATGCGCTCGTACAGACCCGGCACCTCGGGCATGAGACCGACACGGGCGCGCACACCGGCTGGATCCTCGGTCGAGTCGATGCCGTCCACCCGGACGGTCCCGGCCGTGGGCGTGAGGACTCCGGCCATGCACCGCAGCGCCGTCGTCTTGCCGGCGCCGTTGCGGCCAAGGAGGATCAGGCACTGCCCCTCGTCGACGCGGACGGTCAGCTCTTTGAGCGCCTCGACCTCGCCATAGTTCTTCGCCAGGCCGTCAACCTCGAGCATGGAGGTTCGATTTTGAGGGTTTGCGGTGGCGTCAATCCCGCTTTTGCCGGCGTTTACGTGTTTGCGGGAGACCCCAAACCCGTTTCTGCCGGCAATTTGCTGAATCGGCGCTAGGTAGGGGGCGACGGGAACCGCGCCTTCAGGCTGGGTGTCGGTCTTCGGACCGACCTCCGGCCCCAGATCGCGACCACCGCGACCGAGGCGAGAAAGAAGGCCAGTCCAACCAGAAGGACGACGACCGGGGGTGCTCCAAAGCCAGAGGCGATCAAGCCGCCGATGGCGCCGCCGACCGCGGCGTCGATCACTCCGAGCATTCCCGGCAACGTGACGAGACTGTGGAACACCGATCCGAGGCGAGACGCGCCAACGGGTTCCACGCCCAGGGTCTGGAGCACGCCTTGCAGATCGTCGTGAGGGCTCGTC
>DASSLJ010000081.1:0-6310 GCA_035689585.1 Candidatus Dormiibacterota bacterium | reverse complement strand
CCGGCCTACCGGTATCCCGCCGCGCCCCGGCCTCCGGCGCCACAGTACCGGCTGGCGCCCGCGCTGATCGCCGGAGGTCTCGTCGTCGTCCTGATCGCCGCGGCCGTCGTCGTCGCCGGCATCGCGGTTTCGCAGTTCGCGTCGGGCAGCCACTCCACGTGCACATCCAACTGCTCGCCGAAGTTCGTCGAGCCGCTCGCGGAGGAGGCGTCTTATCGCAGCTCGACCTACAAGTTCCAGGTCAACTACTCATCGGAGTGGACGGTCCGCTCGCAGGACTCGACCGGCGTCTTGCTCGGGACGAGGGCCGGCTACGTGTCGGTGATCGGGTCCGGGGGCGGCAACCCGAACCAGGCACTGCAGAACGCGGTGTCATCGCTGCCGTCGACGCAGTTCCAGGACGTTACCGTCGTCGGTCCGCTCAAAGGCGCGCACATCGGCAACCAGGATGGAATCGGAGAGATCTACTCGGCGAGCTTCGTCGGCCCCTCACAGACCGCGATCAAGGTGCGGTTTGCGGTGATCGCCGCGACGCTGCGCGGCGTCACCGTGACGATCTTCGCGCTCAATCCGAGCGACGTGAAGAACTATCCGAACGGGATGCCGGAGGGCCAGGCGATCGACTACCTGTGCACGGAGTTCGTCTGGGGTAGCGCATAGTCGCCTTTGTCAGGCATTCGGATCCGCGCGAACCCCGGATTGGCGCGCCTATCTGGGCATGTCGCTCTAGACCCGTTCCAGCGCAAGGCGTGCACCGAAGCCGAGGAGCACGACACCCGTTACACGCTGCATCCACTGCCTGACGCGCGGCGCGGTGATCACGGCGCGAAGGCGCGTGACGAAAAGTCCGTACACGTTCATCCAGATCCAGCCGATGAGGGCGAAGACGACTCCAAGCTCGAGGAGACGAGCGAACACCGGTTGGCCCGGCAGCACGAATTGCGGTAGGAACGTGACGAAAAACACACCGAGCTTCGGATTGCTGATCGCGGAGAGAAATCCCTGGCGGAACACCGCGTGCGCGGGAGCAGGAGCAGGCGCCGCAGCCAGCAAATCCGCAGGCCGGCCTCGAGACTCGAGCAGCGTGCGTACTCCCAAGTACGCGAGGTAGCAGGCGCCGACGATCTTCAGCAGCAGCAGCACCTCGCCCGAGGTCCGGAGAAGAGCGGACAGACCGATCGCCGTCGCGGTCACCCAGATCACGAGCGCCAGCGCGATCCCGCTCGTCGTCAGCACGACGCCGCGCCGTCCGTGGGCCAGCGCGTTCTTGGTGACGACGGCCATGTCGGGGCCGGGCGTGATCGCGAGCAAGAAGGACACTCCGGCAAATGCGATCAGCGTCGAGTCGATCATGCGAGGTCGGGCAGGTCGAACGAGATCTCGTAAACGCCGCCGTTGAGCTTGGCCTGGTGGATCCACCCGAGCTTGCGCAGCAGGCCGAGCATCTCGCGGTTCTCGGGCAGGACGATCAGCTGGAACGTCTTGATCCCGTGCGAGCGCGCCACGCGGGCGAGCTCGCTCAGCAGCACGCTGCCGAGGCCGTGGCGCTGGAACTCGTCGATGACCGCGACCGCCACCTCCGCGACATCCGTGTCCCGAGCGCGGTCATAGCGGGCCACCCCGACGATCCGTTCTTTGCCGGTCGGGCGGTGGGTCGCGGCCACGAGGGCAAAGCGGTCGCTGTAATCGACTACCGCGAGGCGATGAGCCATCGCATCGGACATCCGCTTGATAGGCGAGAAGAAGCGGAAGTACACGCTCCGCTCGGACATCGACGCCACCGCCTCGTGCAGCAGCGGCTCGTCCTCGGGCGCGATCTGGCGCAGGTGAAGCTTCGTGCCCTTGCCGAGCTCGATCGACCGGGGCTCAAAACCGGTGGGGACCACGGTCCTAAACGGTAACCTCCGCGCGTGTCGGCTCAATCCACGCGCTGGCGGAACCTCGGCGTCGCCGCCGGAGCGGCAACCGCGGTCCTGTTCGCCGCCTTCGACCTCTACCAGTGGATCGCCGCGTACGCGGCCGACCACTTTCACAACGACTTCACGTTCTATCTCGCCGCCGCCAGGATCGGCCTGGCCCACGGCTGGCCGTCGATCTACGACCTCCACCTCCAGCAGGCGGAGCTCGATGCCATGGGGTCCGGGATCACCATCGCGCAGCTGGCCCGCTACATCAGCCCACCGCCGGTCGCCTGGCTGGCAGTGCCGCTGACGCCGCTTCCCTACCCCGTCGCGTACTGGACGTGGAGCGCGTTGCTGCTGGCGGCCCTGGTTGCCGCCTGGTTGTGGGCCGCGCCCGACGCAGGTCGCGCGCGCGTCATCTATCTACTCGCCGCGGTCGGATGGCTGCCCGTCATCTACGGCCTGCAGCTGGGGCAGCCCGGCCTCATCGTGGCCGCGGCGGTCGCGGGGTCGTATGCGCTGCTGAAGGCGAACCATCCGTGGTGGGCCGGCATCACGCTCGGCGCCATCGTTTTGAAGCCCCAGCTCGCCTTCCTGCTGCCGCTCGCGCTCGTCGCGGCGCGCCAGTACCGAGCGTTCGCTGGAAGCGCCATTGCGCTCGGTGGGTTGGGCCTGGTGTCAATCATCGCGCTCGGTCCGAGCGGCGTCGCGGCGTATGTCGACCGCCTGGATTTCGCTTCGAACGTCCCGGTCAACCAGGCGATGACCCTGGGCTTCCGACCTGCGCAGGTCTTCATCGCCGCGTGGACGATGCTCATGGTCTATCGCCTGCGCGGCCGGGGCGTCGAGTGGGCTTACGCGTGCGCCCTGGTCGGCGGCATGCTCGCCACGCCGTACGTTCATCTCGACGACCTCGCGATGCTCGGCCTCGCTGGATGGTTTGTGCTGCGCTCCGATGCGCCGCGATGGAGCTGGATCTACATACTGGCCGGCGTCGTGGCGATCGAAGGCGAGCCGTTCTGGGGCCCGCTGCCCGTCATCGCCGGGGAACTTGGAGCGCTGGCGCTCTTTTCGGCGGCGGCGCTCAGGAGCCGTGACGGCCTGACCCTTCCGCAAATCGACGCGCGCCCGCTTGAGCTTCGCCCGAAGCAATGATCTCGGCGCCCGCCGCGTATTCAGCGTCGGCGGCGTTATCAAAAGAGAGCGACCACTGCTGCAGCACGCTGCGCCTGTCCGCCCTCAACGCGCCTTGCGGAAACGTCGCAAGCTCGCGAGCCATGGACTGCGCCCCGTGCAGCGCGCGACCTTTCTCGACCACTCTCTCGACCAGCCCGATCTGCACCGCCTCGTCTGAGGTCACCGCGCGGCCGGTGAGGATCAGGTCGAGCGCACGGCCCTGGCCGATCATGCGCGGCAGCCGCACGGTGCCGAGGTCGATGGTTGGAACTCCGAAGCGCCGGTTGAACATGCCGAGCGTCGCGTCGCGGGCGCAGACGCGCAGATCGCACCACAGAGCGAGCTCGAGCCCGCCACCGACCGCGTAGCCCTCGATCGCCGCGATCACCGGCTTGGTGAGCCGCATCCGCGTCGGCCCCATCGGTCCCTCGCCCGACTGGTCGACGCGATACGAATCGCCTCGGGCCAGCGCCTTGAGGTCGAAGCCGGCGCAGAACGTGCCATCGGCGCCGGCCAGCACGGCGACGCTGAGCGAGTCGTCGGCGTCGAACCGGCGGAACGCATCGCGAAGCGCGACGGCCGTGGGCGGATCGACCGCGTTGCGCACCTCCGGCCGATCGATGGTGACGGTGACCACCGCCCCATCGACCTCGTACCGGACCGGAGGTTTGCTAGATCGCGCCCCGCTCGTGGTCGTCTTCCATGAACGGATAGGTGTGCACCGTCGGCGGCGCGTAAGTCTCTTTGATGATGCGCGGGCTGACCCAGCGGATCAGGTTGAGGAATGACCCGGCCTTGTCGTTCGTGCCGGACGCGCGCGCCCCGCCGAACGGCTGCAGCCCGACGACGGCGCCGGTCGGCTTGTCGTTGATGTAGAAGTTGCCGGCCGCGTTGACCAGCTTCTCCGACGCCTTCCGGATCGCCTGCCGGTCACGGGCGAAGATCGCCCCCGTCAAACCGTATGGACTCGTCCGGTCGCACAGGTCCAGGGTTTCCTCGTACTTGCCGTCGGCGTACGGATAGATCGTGAGGATCGGCCCGAACAGCTCTTCTTTCATCAGCTTGAAGTTCGGGTCTGTGGTTTCGATCACCGTCGGGCGGATGAACCAGCCGACGCTGTCGTCGCCCTTACCGCCTGCGATCACCTTCGCCGACTGCTCTTTCTTCGCGAACTCGATGGCGTCCATGTGGTTGCGGTACGCGCGCTGGTCGATGACCGCGCCCATGAAGTTGCGGAAATCCGCCACGTCGCCCTGCGGTATGGCGTCGACGAGGTCGACGAGCTCGGACTTCATCGCCTTCCACATCGACTGCGGGATGTACGCCCGCGATGCGGCCGAGCATTTCTGGCCCTGGTACTCGAACGCACCGCGCACCAGAGCGGTGCGCAGCGCCTCGGCATCGGCCGAGTCGTGCGCGAGCACGAAGTCCTTGCCGCCGGTCTCACCTACGAGCCGCGGGTACGTGCGGTAGCGGTCGATGTTCTGACCGACCTCTCGCCACATGCCCTGGAAAACCTCGGTCGATCCGGTGAAGTGGATGCCCGCCAGCTCGGGGTGGCTGAGCACCTTGTTCGAGATCTCGGACGCGCTGCCGCTGACCATGTTGATCACGCCGTCGGGTAATCCTGCCTCGCGCCACAGCTCCATCAGGAAGTGGCTGACGAGCAGCGTCTGCGTGGCCGGCTTGAAAACAACCGTGTTGCCCATCAGCACGGGCGCGGTGGGCAGGTTGGCTCCAATCGAGGTGAAGTTGAACGGGCTGACCGCGAACACGAATCCTTCGAGCGGCCGGTACTCGAGCCGGTTCCACGCGGTGGCGTCATTCATGGGCTGGTTGCGCAACAGCTGGTCGCCGAAGAACGCGTTGTAGCGCCAGAAGTCGACCGACTCGCACGCCGCGTCGATCTCGGCCTGATGGACCGTCTTGGATTGGCCGAGCATGGTCGCGGCGTTGATCGTGTCGCGCCACGGCCCAGCGAGAAGCGCGGCCGCACGCAGCAGAACCGCCGCGCGCTCGTGATACGAGGTCGCGGCCCACATCTTGCGTGCGCTCAGTGCCGCGTTGATCGCGTCGTCGATGTCCTTGGCGCCCCCGACCGCGTACTCGGCGATCGCCAGCTCGTGCCGGTGCGGCGACTGGATCGTGCCGCGAGACGCGCCCCAGCGGCGCTCACCTCCGATCTGCATCGGCACCTCGGTCTTGGCGTCGGTGAGCTCGGCCAGCCGGGATTTGAGGGTCTTGCGGTGCGGGTCGCTCGGGGCATAGGAGCGGACCGGTTCGTTCGTGGGCTGCGGGACCTGGAAATGTCCGTCGGCGGTCATCGGATTCCTCCGCTTGTGCTGGCTTGCGTTTGCCTCGATGATGGCACGTAACCCTTGGCCGTATCCCAGCCCATGGCCGTCGGTTACCTCGACCTCCGCTCGCCCGGGGTCGCGGATCGAGTTCGCCGGACGGTTGCGCTGCTTCGCCGGCGCGGCTATGCGGTGTCACCTGGCCGCCTCGGCGAGCTGTGCCTGGGCGGCGCGATCTCGGAGGCCGAGGCGCGGTGGACCGTCGCCGCCGATCCTGACCTGGCGATCGCCGAAGGACTCGTGGTCGAACGCGACGCGCTCGACCAGGTCGGCGCGATCGGCGGTCGTGCCCGGTCACACAGGAATGATTCGCCCGCTTACTTCGAGATGACGCTCGACTTCGTGCGAGGTCTGGTCGCCATCGCACCGTTCATTCGCCACGTGTCGATCGCGGGCTCGCTTGCCAGCGGCGGCTTTCGCGCCTCCGACGACGTCGACCTCAATCTCATTGTTGACGACGGTCACCGGCATCTCGCGTACGTCGCCGTGAACATGCTTGGGCTGATGCATGCGATGCGCCATCGTTCGAAGCCGGTCGACGACCTCACACGCCGGCCAATCGCGCCGCGCTTGATGACCGCCAACCTGATCCTCGACCGCTCGCAGTGTCTGCCGCTCGAGCGTCAGGACGAGGACATGGCCTTCGAGCTGCTCGTGTCCGAGCCGGTGTTCGGAATGAATGCGGTGCACGAACTGCTCGACGCCAACCAGCCTCTGCTCGAGCACTTCCCGCAGATCGCGGAAAAGCAACCGCGCGTGGTCGTCGATTGCCCGAAGCGCGCACCGTCCTTCCTTTATCCATCTGCTCTCGACCTTCCCGCCGAGTGGCTCGGCAGCGCCGCATGGCGCTACATGCAGTGGACACGTCGCAACCGCCCC